>DRPV01000184.1 GCA_011330685.1 Desulfobacterales bacterium | reverse complement strand
GATTTTGATCACGACGGCCGCCGTGACGTCTGGAACTCCGTCCCCGATGTCCTGGCCAGTATCGCCAACTATCTGCACCATTTCCACTGGACTTTTAAGGCCCCGGTCTACGCTGACATAGGCCATGAATTAAAGGCTCCGGCCCTTGTCGCGGCTTATAAAAAGGGCCGCAAGGGGCTGATTTCCCGGCAGCAGGTACTTAAACTCCAGCAGGTGAATATTCCGCCTTCACCTCATAACGGCCTGCTGACCATTGTCGGCCTGGAACTGCCGGACAACGGCATGCGTTATGTGGCCGGCTACCCCAATTTCCAGGCCATTACTAAGTGGAATAATTCCAACCGTTACGCCATGGCAGTAAGTGAATTGGCCCAGCGCCTCATTGCTCCCAAATAGTGTTCAGTTAAGGCTGCCAGTTTAGGGGAATTTATTGCCCCTGCTGTAATAGTTACCGTGTTTTTTGCGAAAATCATTCAGCCCCGAATAGAATGCCGGGTCGTAGGGGGCGTATCGGTAAGCGCTCCATGAACACCACCCTCAATCAAGGCATTTTCCCTTCCGTTACTGCCACTTGCACAGGTGAGCGGTCGGTTTCCCGCCAGTATTTCAAAAATTGTTTCACCTCGGGGTCAGCCGCGTCTTTTTTCAAATCCATGACAAAGGCCGGTGATACCGGACTATAGAGTAATTCCGCCTGGATAATTCCGGTGGATGACTTTTTAAGCTTCACCTTATAGGTGACTATATCTCCCTGGCCGGTGAAATTTTTATCTGCCGCCGCCCGGCCGTAGACCTTGATATCTGCCGCCGCCTTTTCCTTATTAAACCCCTGGGGCAGCAGGCGGTTATCCTTTAAAAAACTTGCGGCCCGTAACAAGGTATAGGTTACCCTGCCATCGCTGTTGGCCATGATGGTTTCATAGATCTGCACCTGTTGCGGGCTGGTTATTACCTTGTAGTGCGGTTCGTAGGTGTTGATATTCTCATCGTTATCATTACCGGCGATTAAATCCCCTTTCAGCGGCCGCCCGGATTCAAAGAGAATGTTGCCGGTTTGGTCACGCACGGAAAAATGAATCCAGGCCCGGCGGCCGGGAATACCGGTGGGGAATTTATGACCGGCCAGATTTATAACCTCAACCCTGACGTTTAACCTGGCTCCCCGGCGCCTGATTTTAATAATTTTAATCCGGGCGGTTTTGTCCTGGAGCTGTTTAATTGTCCGTTTCATGGTGGCCTTGAAATCGGCGCTGGAGGCGGTGAGTTTAAGAGCCGGGATGTTACGGCGCATGAGGCGGAGCATGGTAATATTACCGCCTACAAAATGATGCTGGGCAAAATTTGCTCTGGCCGGGGCCCCAGAGGGGACTGCTACCTGTACTCGGCCCTGGGCCATGGGCATGTGGCAGCCCTGGCAGGTGGATTCAGCCCCTTGCCGACTGTAGACGCTGGCCTGCCATTCAAGGTACGGTGTCTGTTCGGGGAAGGTTCCAGCCACTTTGCCTTGGGCATCCACAAAGGGGGTATAAAGGGTGTGGCAGGTGGCGCAGAGGCCGGAATCAGTCATTTGCTTACCTTGAACAACGGTATAGCCGACGCTGGAGCGCATTATCTGCTGGGAGGGATTCGAGTGAGGGCCGTAGATTTTGCGTTGGGGCTTGGCCCCCTTTCTGTCGATGACATATTGGCCGCTGAAGCTTGCCGGCCGGCCTAAATTGTCGGCCTTGATCTGATGACAGAGGCTGCAGGAAACGCCGTCCATGGCCGCCTTGTGCAGTTTATTGTCTGGATCGGCAAAGCCCGGTTTGATGGCTATGGCCCCGCCGCTTCTTTCCGCCTCTAACTCGGCCATGGGCATATGGCAGGCGGCGCATTTTTTCTCAATCAGTTTTTTGAGAGCCGGATTACGGCGGATTTCGGAGATTACCTTGGTTTGCCATAGTGGATCATTGGCGGCATTGGCCATCATGGTACTGCGCCAGTGTGATTTGATGGAGACGCTGTTGCCCTTTTCATCCACTAATAAGTCATGGCATATGGCGCAGTTGGCGGAACCTGTAAACCAGGGAGTGGAAAAGCGGGCCAGGGGCTGGCCGCTGAATTCCCCGGCCTTTCCGGCCCGCGGTGAGAGACATAATGCGGCGAGAACGATGAGGCCTGTTGCAAGTTTTAAGAACAGCCCTGTTTGTCTGTTTTTCATTTTTTACCTCCTTTTTTTATTTTTCAGCAGTAGTGTCCGGTTAGGGAATTGCATCCAATTAAATCCGGGTAATAGGACTGTCTTCTACGCTAAGGAGTGAAAAATTCTTTGATTTTCTAAGCTCGTTACGCAAAAATTGCTAAACTCGTTCGTTCCTCACTCAGACAGACGCAATTTTTGGCTGCGCTTCACTAAGAAAATGCTACAGAATTTGTTCAATACGCTACGAAGACAGTCCTATTACCCTCGTGCAAGATTGTAACCGG
>DRPV01000183.1 GCA_011330685.1 Desulfobacterales bacterium | reverse complement strand
GTCGAGATATTTTATGTCCGGCAGATATATATCCACCAGACCTCGCATACCCTTAAGGGCCGTGACCGAGTCGTAGCCATTACTGTTGTAAACCACCGGAATAGTCAGCCCGCTGCTTTTTGCTAGGCTCAGGGCGGCAGTGAGCTGAGGCAGGATGTGGGAGGGCGAAACCAGGTTTATATTATGGGCTCCCATCTCCTCTAAATGGAGCATTTCGCCCATGAGCTCCTGGATTCCGACCGGCCTGTTCCGCCGCTGAAAGGCCTGGCTGATCTGGAAATTCTGGCAGAAAATACAGCGTAGATTACAGCCGCTGAAGAATATGGCCCCGGAACCCCTGCTGCCGGAGATGGGCGGCTCCTCACCATGATGAAGGCCGATATGAGAGATGAGAATCTCTACCCCCAGGCCGCAGAAGCCGATTTTTTTATACCTGTTTACCCGGCAGCGTCGCGGGCAGGAAACACAGCTTTGTAATTGGGGGTCTATTGCCATCGGCTTAAATAAATAACCTGTTCATCCGGCGTAATATGGCCATGTCATTTCTTGACGACCCCTTTGCGGATCATAAGCTGCCAGCTTCCGTCCTCTAACTGGTGCTTGGAAAGTATTTCATGGCCCTCCCTTTGCACCGAGCCTGGGACGTTGTTGATGGGAGGGCCGTCATCAAGCAACACCTCAAGGACATCTCCCGTCGTGAGTTTTGAGAGGCCGACCTTGGTGTAAACCATGTTCATGGGGCAGCTTACTCCCCGGCAATCCTTTTTAGCAGCGGCCTTCATTGTCTCTGTCATCTCCATTCCCTCCCTGATTGTAATATCCATGCCCGGTAATCAAGGCCCTATGGGTTTGCGATCTATTAACCAGACCCAACTTTATATAACCACCCTAACTGTAAGCGTTTCAGGGGCGCCGCCATGTGCAGGGTGGTGGTCATGGAGCGCTTACCACTGTGTTATGGTAATCTCTTCGCTGGTAACCTCACCCCGCTGAATCCGAAAGGACTTAACCTCCGCTTCCGGCGCGGCCAGCGAGATAATCACATAACTGATATCAGGATCATAGGCCAGTTTGATATCCTCGTCCGAGGGGCGGGCCGGGGTGTCCGGGTGGCTGTGATAAACGGCCTTTATGGCCATGCCTTGCCGACGTGTCTCCTTGATAACGGCGAATTGTTCCTTGGGGCTCATGGTGAAATGGTCGGCCGCCTTGTCGAGATTGGTTAATTCATAATGCTTAGTGAGCTCCTCTTCCCGCCCGGCGAGGTAGCCGCAAACCTCATGGGGCAGTCCCTGACGGGCGTGGGCGATGATAGCATCAAATACCTTTTTGTTCAGCAACATAATTAATCCTTACTATTTCAAATCACAGGTTGTCTGTTCAGCGTCAACCAACTCGGTAATAGTGGGCTTTTTGCCGCAGACCGGGCAATCATCCTGTTTCTTTAAATTTATCTTGCGGAAGGCCATGGTCTTGGCATTAAAGGTGAGCAGGGTGTTGGTTAACAGGCTGCCGGCGCCGGTGATAAATTTAAGGGCCTCAGCCGCCTGGATTGTGCCTAACATACCGGCAATGGCCCCCAGAACCCCGGCCTGCGAGCAGGTGGGGACAGCATCGGGCGGCGGCGGGGAACGAAATGAGCAGCGATAGCAGGATGACTGGCCCGGTACGATGGTCATGGTCTGGCCGTCAAAACGGAGAATACCGCCATGGGACAGGGGAATATTTTCCATGACGCAGGCATCGTTCACCAGGAATTTGGTGGGAAAATTGTCGGTGCCGTCAATCACAAAATCATAGTCCCTGATTATCTCCCTGATATTCGCGGCCTCTAAAAACAGCTGGTAGGTCTCTATATCAAGTCCCGGATTAATCTGCCGCATTTTGTCTCTGGCTGATTCCACCTTGGAACGGCCAATATCGTCGGTGAAGTGGGCAATCTGGCGCTGGAGATTTGAAATTTCCACCACATCGTTATCCACAATGCCTATTTTCCCCACTCCGGCCGCCGCGAGATAGAGGGCGGCCGGGCAGCCCAGGCCGCCCGCTCCGACGATTAAGACCCTGGCGGCCAATAATTTTTCCTGGCCTTCAACTCCCACATCACCTAACAGGATATGACGGCTGTAGCGATCAAGTTCTTCTGTGCTGAAATCTCTCATAACGATGCAAACCCCTTTTGTAAATCAATAATTAAATCCTCATAATCCTCAATTCCCGTCGACAGGCGCAACATAGTGGGCCGGATGGCCATGCGCTTTTTCTCTTCGTCTGAATATTCGGCAAAAATGGTGGAGGCCGGGTGGAGTATAAGCGATTTGTTGTCATTTATATTAGTTGCCCGGCGGATGACCCGCAGGGCGTCCATGAAGGAAAAACATTCTTCAATGCCGTTTAAATCAAAGGTTAAAACGCCGCCGTATTTATTGCCGAACTGGCGGCTGGCGGTGGGTCGGGATGATGAATCTGCCAGCCCCGGATAATTTACCCTTACTACTTCCGGTCTTTGGGCGAGAATTTCAGCGAGGCACTGGGCGTTTCGGCAGCTTTTATCAATCCGCAGGGCCATGGTCTCCAGACCCAGGCTCTGCAGATAGGCGTTATGGGGAGACAGGCAGGCCCCCGTGTCGCGGTAAACCTCCTGGCGCAGGGCGGCAATAAAGGCCATTTTACCGAATTTGGCGGCCCGTTTTTTAAATTTGGCGGCCCGTGACCAGTCAAAGCTGCCATGGTCAATGACCAGGCCGCCCACCGAGGTGGCGCCTCCGGAGATATATTTAGTGCTGGATATTATCTCTATGTCAACCCCGGCTTCGGCGCAGTTAAACAGATAGGGGGTCATGAGGGTGTTGTCAACTATCAGCGGCACTCCCCGTTCTCTAACAACGGTGCTAAGGGCCCGGCAGTCGGCAACCTCAAGCTGAGGGTTGGTTATACTCTCAAGAAACACGGCGCAGGTTTCATCATCAATGGCCTGGGCGAGTTCTTCCGGGTTGAGCATGGATACATAGCGGGCCTCGAGACCCCAGGCGGCAAAGGTTTTCTCAAAAAGCGACAGGGTATTGCCGAAGAGATATCTGCTGGTTATTATATTCTTACCGGCCCCGCCCAGGGCGATGAGGGTATTGCTGATGGCCGCCATACCTGATGAAACAGCCAGCACCGAGAGTGCTCCGGTGAGAGCCTGGATGCGGGCCTCAAAATCCTGCACCGTCGGGTTGGTAATCCGGCTGTAAATATGGGCTGGCTTCCGGCCCATGAAGGCATCCCGCAGAGAATTGGAGCTTTCATGCTCAAAGGCGACGCTGTCATAGACC
>DRPV01000182.1 GCA_011330685.1 Desulfobacterales bacterium | reverse complement strand
TGACCGCGGTAATGCTCCTTTACGCCAGACCAGAGTTTAATACGGATTTAAACGCCATGAATACCGTAAGCAGCAGTACCGTTGCCGCCGACCATCTCTTTGCCAGGGTATGGGGTAATATTACCGGCAAAAATTATCTGATGATCTCAGCCCCGTCCATCACCAAAATCAGGCGCCTTGACGACAAACTGTTAGATAAAATTGAAAGGGATCGCCAATCCGGCCTGTTGGCCGCCTCCTTTGTGCCGGCCATGATTTTTCCGGGGGCGGTAAGGCAGAGTGAAAATTTTGCCGCCTGGCAGGCCTTCTGGACCCCGGAGCGGGTGCGGCGGCTGAAAAAATCCCTGCTTGCCGACTCCAGGGCCCTGGGTTTTGCCCCTGGGGCCTTCGCGCCTTTTTTAAATTCACTGCGCCTGAAGGCGCAACCGCCCGCTCCCGCCTTGTCCCCCCGTTTTTACTCACTCATGGGAATATCCAGGGCGGCCACCGGGCCGGGGTTGGTTCAGTTTATCACCATGACCCCTGGTAAATCATATAAGGCGCGTACCTTTTTAGATAAATACCAAGTTTACGGCAAGATATTCGAGCCCAAATTCTTTGCCAAAAAACTGGGGGAGCTGCTGTTTTCTACCTTCACCCGCCTGTTTATCATGATAGCGGTGGGCGTGACCCTGCTTCTCTTTCTGGTCTTCCTGGATTTACGCTTAACCATGATCACTCTCCTGCCGGTAATCTTTGCCTATATCTGCACCCTGGGCACCCTGCGGCTCATTGGGCATCCCATTGATATTCCCGGCCTCATGCTGTCGATTATAATCCTCGGCATGGGGATTGATTATTCCATCTTCTTTGTGCGGGCCTATCAGCGCTACAGGTCGGCGGACAATCCCTCCTACGGCCTTGTCCGCATGGCGGTATTCATGTCTGCCGCCTCAACCCTCATCGGCTTTGGAGCCCTGATTCCGGCGCGGCATTCCCTTTTACACAGTGCCGGTTTAATCTCCACCCTGGGCATCGGCTACTCCCTGCTTGGCGCATTTATCATCCTGCCCCCCCTGCTCAAGGCCCAGTTCGCGCCGCGGGCTGTTTCCCTGCCCCGGCCTGATAAAATGAGCGCCGATATAATTCGCCGCCGGATTATCAGACGCTACCAACTGCTTGAGGCCTATCCCCGCCTCTTCGCCCGTTTTAAAACAAAACTTGACCCCATGTTCGACCATCTACCGGTAATGTTAAAAGATTGCCGGCCCATGGCAACAATTATTGATATTGGCTGCGGATACGGGGTACCGGCGGCCTGGTGCCTGGAATATTTCCCAAAGGCCATGGTCTTCGGCCTTGAGCCTGATCCGGAAAGGGTAAGGGTTGCCGCACTCGTAACCTCAAACAGGGGTCAGATCAGCCGGGGATGGGCTCCGGCCATGCCCCCCACCGGCAACAAGGCGGCGGACTGTGTGCTGCTGCTTGATATGCTGCATTATTTAGATGATAATACCCTGACCGCGCTCCTTGAAAAAAGCCGCCAACGCCTGCGGCCGGAAGGCATACTGGTGATGAGATATGCGGTTATCCCCCCCGGCAGGCCTTCCTGGTTCTGGCATGTGGAGGATTTAAGGATCAAATTCTCCGGTATGACCCCTTATTATCGAACCATAAAAGAGGTAAATGATTTGTTACTGACCGCCGGTTTTACGGTTGACATACATGAGGTATCCGCCGCCAATAATGAACTGGTATGGGCCAGAGCCGGAGTAAACACGTAGTGACTGCCACCCCCCGCATACCGAAATGGTCGCCAGCTGAAATAACCGGCCTGGCCGCAATTATTTTTGCCGCTCTAATTTTTACCACCGCCCCCGGTCTTGCCATATTATCCCTGTCATCTTTTCTCTTTTTATGTTTTATTGCCCCATTTCTGCCCAGGTTTGGTTTTTTCCTGCCCGTTATCCACCACGGCGGCAAGGGGGTAACGGCAGTGGCCCTTACCTTTGATGACGGCCCCTCGCCTGCCTCGACCCCGGATATTCTGCGTCTTCTAACCCGGCATAAATTAAAGGCCACCTTTTTTGTAATCGGCAGACAGGCGGCGGCATATCCTGAGTTAATTGGCGATATTATCGCCGGGGGGCACAGCATTGCCAATCATTCATACCGGCATGACAGCCTGCTGATGCTCAGGAGTTATACCGAATTACAGCGGGATATTGCAAAGACTCAAGAAATTTTGGCCCGTTTCGGTATAAAGCCCCTGCTTTTCCGACCGCCGGCCGGGGTCACCAACCCCCGGCTGAAGGGGGTGACGGCCGCCTTAAACCTGACCACCGTGAATTTCAGCTGTCGTGCCTTTGACGGGGGTAATAAGAGGATTAACAATCTAACGGCAAGGGTCATGAACCGTCTGCGCCCCGGAGATATTATCATGCTGCATGATACCTGCCCCCGGCCGGAGACTTTAAAACAATATTGGTTGACTGAACTGGATCAATTATTTAAAAATATGCGGCAGAAATATACGGTTCTGCCACTTGAGAATATAATTCACCAACCGGTGATGAGTTTAATCTCAGGCGCGGAAAATGACGGTTAAAAAGTAAGCGCTCCATGAACACCACCCTGCACACGTTCCAAGCCCGCGATATACCGATGTAGTCGCGGGCTTGGAACGTGCACATGGCGGCGCCCCTGAAGCGCTTACAGCTATGGGGGTTATATGAAGTTGGGTGTATTTAATTGATCGCTTACGTTAAAAAGACAAAAAGGGTACTGGTTCTCTATTATTCCCAGAGCGGCCAGCTACAGAGGGTTATGGATAAAATCACCGCCCCCCTGGCCCAATACGGTGCCATGGAATGTGATTTCCGGGCCATAAAGCCGGTAGTTCCTTACCCTTACCCCTGGTCATTTTACTCTTTTTTTAATGTTTTTCCCGAAGCGGTTTTGCTTGACGGCTGCGAGGTGGAGCCCATTGAGGTCGAGGGCGAATATGATTTGATTATTCTCGGCTATACCGTCTGGTTTCTCTCGCCCTCCATCCCCATAACCGGCTTTTTGCGCAGCCCTCAGGCCAGACGGCTGTTTAATAACAAACCAGTGGTCACCGTCATCGCCTGTCGTGATATGTGGTTAACCGCCCAGGAAAAGATGAAGAGGCTGCTGGCAGACCTGGGGGCGCGTCTCCAGGACAACGTGGTCTTTACCGATCAGGGAAAATCGCTCTATACCTTTATTACCACACCACGCTGGATGCTCACCGGCAGAAAGGATGCCTTCTGGTTCTTTCCAAAAGCCGGGGTGGCGGACGAGGTTATAGACTCCGCCTCCCGTTTCGGCAACCGACTGTGTTCCGGCCTGCAAAATGATGAGGAACAAAAAGACGCCCCCATGCTCAGCGGTTTAGGGGCGGTTAATGTTAATGGTAAATTAATCGCCACCGAGCGTATCGCTCACCGCAGTTTTTTAATCTGGAGCCGGTTGATAAAAAAGGCGGGGCCGCAAAATTCCCGACGGCGCAACGTGATAATCACTATTTACGCTATATTTCTCCTGACCCTCGTGCTCACAGTCGTGCCACTGAATATGATAATCCGTAAACTTATCTACCCCTTTAGGAAAAAGGCCATGAGCAAGACAAAAGAGTATTACGAGCAGCCTTCCGGGAGTTAGCGGCTGAAGCGTAAGCGCTCCATGAACACCACCCTGCACACGTTCCAAGCCCGCGATATACCGATGTATAATCGCGGGCTTGGAACGTGCACAGGGCGGCGCCCCTGAAGCGCTTACAGTTAGGGGGTTATATGAAATTGGGTGTGGTTAATTGAGCGCTTACACTGAAGCCGCCCCGCCAATGAACAGTTTTTCCCGTTCCCACGCTCCCGCGTGGAAACGAGGACAATAATATGAACCGCGTTAATGACCATGCAAAAGGTTTACATTACAAATATCGCCGCCTTCCTACCCAATGAGCCGGTGGCCAACGAGGACATGGAGACGGTTCTGGGCCAAACCTGCCTTAAACCCTCCCGGACCCGAAAGCTCATTCTGCGCAGCAATCAGATTAATTTCAGATACTATGCCATTGATCCCCAAACCGGGGCAACGACTCATAATAACGCCCAGCTTACCGCCGAAGCGGTGCGGCAGTTCAGTCGGCAGGGACGTGATATAAACACCATCGAGCTCCTAAGCTGCGGCACCACCCTGCCCGATCAGCTTATCCCCAATCACGCCCTGATGGTGCATGGTGAACTGGGTATCCCCCCCTGCGAGGCCGTGGCCACGGCCGGTGTCTGTCTCTCCGGTACCATGGCGTTGAAATACGGTTATATGGCCATCCGCTCAGGACTGAACCATAACGCCGTGGCCACGGGTTCGGAAAACGCCTCCTCTATAATGCGCGGCCGTAATTTCGACGATGAAATCAAGTTCAGCGCCGCAGAGCGGGAAAATCCCGGAGATATTGCCTTTGAAAAGGATTTTCTGCGCTGGATGTTAAGTGACGGTGCCGGGGCGGTGTGGATGAGCCCCCAACCTGCCGACGGCAAAAACTCTCTGCGCATCGACTGGATCTATCAAAAATCATACGCCTCGGAACTTGAGACCTGCATGTACGCCGGCGGGGATAAACAGGCTGACGGTTCCCTGTCAGGCTGGCGGGAATATCTGCCCCATGACTGGCTGCGGCACTCCATTTTTTCGGTGAAGCAGGATGTTAAGCTGCTCAATAAAAAAATCATCGAGTACACGGTTACCAAGCCGCTGATGGAACTGGTAGCCAGGGGCATGGTCAAGCCGCGGGCAGTGGACTGGTTCCTGCCCCATTACTCTTCCGGCTATTTCCGCCAGCGGGTATACGATGGCATGCGGGCGGCGGGTTGCGATATTCCCCAGGAAAAATGGTTCACCAATCTGGCCTCCAAGGGCAATACCGGCTCGGCGTCCATCTACATTATTATGGAAGAACTTTTTAATTCCCCACGGCTCAAAAAGGGGGAGACCTTATTGCTCTATATCCCGGAAAGCGGCCGTTTTTCCACGGCATTTATGGAAATGACGGTGGTATAGGTAGGGGCGGGTGTAAGGGCGGGTTTCAAACCCGCCCCTACGATGGCATGAACAGGGAATAAAATAACGAATCATCAATATGGCCCCAGTAGATGCAGGTTTGGGAGGCAGGGTTCAGGGTATGGGGTAGGATTGGATGTAGGGGCGGGTTTCAAATCCGCCCCCACGATGGCATGAACAGGGAATGAAATAATGAATCATTAATATGACCCCAATAGATGCGGGTTTGGGAGGCATGATTCAAGGTTTGGGGTAGGATTGGATGTAGGGGCGGGTTTCAAACCCGCCCCCACGATGGCATGAACAGGGAATGAAATAATGAATCATCAATATGGCCCCAGTAGATGCGGGTTTGGGAGGCATGATTCAAGGTTTGGGGTAGGATTGGATGTAGGGGCGGGTTT
>DRPV01000181.1 GCA_011330685.1 Desulfobacterales bacterium | reverse complement strand
GCCTCGGGAAATGCGGCCTTAGGGTGGATTTTTTTCGTCGTCTATGCCGCCGCACCGGCCTGCCCCTGCTCTATGTCAACCAGGTGGGCGGTCAGGACTCGCTGCTCTTTGACGGCCATAGTCTGGCCCTTAACCCGGATGGCAGTCCGGCCGCCATGGCCGCCGGTTTCCGGGAGGATATGGTTGTGGTGGATAGCGGGTTCCGGCCCCGGAGCGCCGGGTCTGAAATTAATTGCCGGGATATGCCGCCGGAGCGTCTCGCCCTGGAGGCCCTGAGCATGGGAACCGCTGATTATGTGCGGAAATGCGGCTTTAAATCGGTGCTCTTGGGGCTGAGCGGCGGCATTGATTCCGCCCTCTGCGCCGTGATTGCCTGCCGGGCTCTTGGGGCGGAGAATGTCCTCGGTGTGGCTCTGCCCTCACCTTATACTGCGCCTGAAAGCATCAGCGACGCCCGTGCTCTGGCCTTTAACCTGGGTATTAATTTCGAGATTGTGGCCATTAACGATATTTTCAGCGCTGAACTACAGGCCCTCGGCCCCCTGTTCGCCGGCTTGCCGGAGGATGTCACCGAGCAGAATCTCCAGGCCCGTATTCGGGGCAGTCTGCTTATGGCTCTCTCCAATAAGTTTGGTCATCTGCTGCTCTCTACCGGCAATAAATCAGAATTGGCCGTGGGCTATTGTACCCTTTACGGTGATATGAGCGGCGGCCTGGCCGTTATCTCCGATGTCCCCAAGACTATGGTTTATGATATTTGCCGTTATGTCAACCGGGATAGAGAGGTGATTCCGGCCAATATCCTGCGGCGGCCGCCTTCGGCCGAACTGGCCCCCAATCAGCGTGATGATGATGACCTGCCGCCCTATGATATATTGGATCCCATCCTCTGCGGTTATCTTGAGGATAATAAGACCATGGCCGAGATTGTCGGCCAGGGCTTTGCGGCCGGGGTGGTCAGGGACGTGATCCGCCGGGTCAATATTAATGAGTATAAACGGCAGCAGGCCGCCATTGGTCTGCGGCTCACCGCCAAGGCCTTTGGCTGCGGCCGGCGTTATCCCATCACCCAGAGGTATCAGGAGGATGTCTGAATCAATATCCACGGGGCCTGATTGGCTGCCTTTGGAGAATATGGCCACCGCCTATTGGCAGTCCGAGGTTCTGTTCGCCGCCCTGGAGTTAGAGCTTTTCGCCCGCCTGGAGGAAGATAGCGCCTTGGAGGCCCTGAGCGCGGCCGCCAACTGCCGGGGGCCGGAGCTGGAGCGCCTGCTTCTTGCCCTGGAGTCCCTGGGGCTGGTGGAGAATCGAGACGGGGGGTGGTATAATAGTAAGTCAGCCCGTCGTTATCTTGTCTCCGGCCGGGAGTCCTATCTTGGTGATTTTCTCCTCTATCGTCGTTATCTGCAGGCTCCCTGGGCTAAACTGAGTGCCAAGGTCAGCAGCCAGCCCCTGGCCCCCGCTTTAAACGCCGCGGATGATTATGAGAGACGTACCCTGCATTATGTCAGGGCCATGGATGCCCTGGCCCGGCTCAAGGCTCAGGACATTGTCCCGATCCTGGCCGCTCTTGGCTGGCAGGGGCCTGTCTTGGATATCGGCGGCGGCAGCGGGGCCTTGAGCCGGGCTTTGTTAAGCGGGGTGGAAGGCGGCCGGGCGCTGCTCTACGAATTGCCGGAGGTCTTGCGGGCGGCGGCTGAGCTTTATCCCCGCCCGGCGGCCTGGCGGGGTATCGAGATAAAGCCGGGGGATTTTCGCCAGCAGGAATTTCAGGAGTCCTTTGGCCTGGTGCTGCTGGGCAATTTTCTCCATATCTATGGCCGCCGGGAGACCGGGGAGCTGCTGGAGAAGGCGGCCGGTCTCACGATGCCCGGCGGTCTGCTCGTTATTCATGATTATTTTCCCGATACCGGACGGCGGGCCTCTGCCGTCAAGGGGCGTCTTTATGATATTAATATGATGCTTAATACCTGTAACGGCCGTTGTCATTTAAGCTCCGAGCTGGCCGTCTTGCTGCCGGATGATTTTGAACCTGGTGTTCTGCATGATCTGCCTGGAGACAGCAGTATCTTTATCAGCCGCCGGAGGGCGCAATGAAAAAACACGCCAACAGTCTTGTTGCCCTGGCCCTGCTTCTTATGTTAGCCGCCTTCCTTATCTTCCGGGAGAATATCACCAAACGCCCCGGCCGCCTCTATGAGACGGTTAACGGCCGGGTGGAGATGTGCCTGAGCTGCCATAAAGGCGTGGAGCTTAATCCGGCCCATGATGTCAAGGTGATCGGCTGTTCAAGCTGCCATCTCGGTGATCCGCTGGCCATCAGCAAGGCTAAGGCCCATAAGGGGATTGTTAAAAATCCCGGTGACCTGCGGGTGGTTGATCGAACCTGCGGGGTGAACGGTTGCCACGCTATTCACGTGCCGGAGGTCAAGAACTCCCTCATGGCCACCAACCGGGGGATCATTGCCACTCTGCGTTATTACTGGGGTGAGGCCCCGAACCAGAACGGTGATTATTCAGTTAAGCAGCTCATGGACAGCCACGAAGATTCTCTGGCTCTGGATTATTACCGTAAACTCTGTGCCACCTGTCATCTCTGGAAGCGGAAGGGTGATTTGCCCGGTTTTTTTGGCGAGAAGGGTGGTGGCTGCTCGGCCTGTCACTATGAGGGGAATCCTAATCTGCCGCCCGCGAAACGGAAGAAGGCTCATCCCTGGATTGATAAAAAGGTGCCGATAAAAAATTGTGTGCGCTGTCATAATCGCAGCGGCCGTATTGGTATATCGTATACCGGTATCTATGAATCCGAGGGTTCCGGTGCCCCCATCAAGAACGGGAAGCTCTCAACCCAGCGTCTGCCGGGTAATCGTTTCTATCTTAAATTACCGCCCGATATTCATTATAAAAAAGGGATGGCCTGTATTGACTGTCATACCCGGCGGGAAATTATGGGGGACGGCAAGCGTTACGCCCATTTTGAGGATCAACTGGAAATATCCTGTACCACCTGCCATCAGCGCCGCGACCCTGGTTTGACCCGTAAGGGGGATCGTCTGCCGCAGATTAAGGTTGAGAAGGACGGCCGGATAATTCTTACCGATAAATTGCATGGCAAAAAGCACCTCGTGAAACAGCCCCTCGCCGGGGTCTGCGATTTTAAGGGCCATCGCCGCCTGTCCTGTCAGGCCTGCCATTCCGCCTGGGTGCCGCAGTGCTACGGCTGTCATGTGAAAAGGGATTTGAGCGAGACCCATCTCGATAAACTGACCCTCAAGAAGACGCCGGGCTGGTGGGAGGAGGGACGTTCCTATATCCGTTATGAGCAGCCGGCCCTGGGGATTTGGGCCGGGCGGGTGATGCCGGTGACTCCGGGGTGTCAGGATATTGTCACCCTGAAGGATAAGAAGGGTAAGTTCAGCGGCTCTTTTTACTCCTTTACCATGGCGGCCATTGACCCTCATACTACCCAGGCCCGGGCCCGTTCGTGCAGCGCCTGTCATCGCAGTCCCAAGACCTTGGGGCTGGGCCGGGGTACGGTCTGGTTGGAGAAAGGCAAATGGCATTTTGATTCGGCTTCCGAGGGGATAAAGACACCCACCGGCGAGACTCCGCCTCTTGATGCCTTTGTGACTATTGACGGCAAGGCCCTGCAGAAGGGCTTCCGTCCTGATATGCGGCCCTTTAACCGCAGGGAACTTGATCGTATTCTGCGCGTCGGGCTCTGCCTGCCCTGCCATAACCAGGTTAGTGATCCGATTTATAATTCAGGAAAACGCAAGAAAAAAATGGATAATAAAATGCCGCCCATAACCGAGGGTAAGGCCTCGTTGCAGGTGCGGTATACCCCTTCTCGTGCTGCCGGATGTTGAGGCCCCTGGAGTGGGCTTGGTCGGAATCTTTGTAAGCGCTCCATGAACACCACCCTGCACACGTTCCAACTCCGCGATATACCGATGTATAACCGCGGAGTTGGAACGTGTGCAGGGCGGCGCCCCTGAAACGCTTACAGTTAGGGGGTTATATGAACTTGGGTGTGGTTAATTGATCGCTTGCGAATCTTTTACAACGGTTTTTGTCTTTAAGGTTACTATAGCCGTTTTTTGTGGTAAACTATTATGTTGCAGATGGGGTGCGGCTGAACAGTTGCCTGAATAGTTACCCCCTTGAATTTTTGTAACCGTTCAGCAGAGGCAATAAATTACCCTCAACTCGTAAACTGTAACCGTTCAGATGTGCCCCAGGTTCGTTCGTTTCGGCCCCCGAAGCGTACCTGTTGTACGTGAGGGGGCCGAAACGGACGAAGATGGGGTGCATCTGAACGGTTACGAATTTTTAATAAAGAGTCTTGCTGTCAGGGTTTGATGGGCTAAAACGCGTAAGCGCCCCTGAGACGCTTACAGTTAGGGGATTATATAGTTGGGTGTGGTTAATTGATCCCCCACGTTTCCGGAGTTAACTTTGCTTAAACGTCTTTTTGTCAGTTTTGTGCGCTGGATTGGCTATGATCTGGGAATTTCTCCCAATCAGGTCACTATCGGCCGTTTATTATGTTTTATACCAGGTTGGCTTATCTGGTATTATCGTTATGAATTGGCCGCCCGTTTTTCCTGCCCCTGGCAGGTTATGGGGGTTATTGCCATCCTGATTGTCGGCACGGTCATTGCCTTTGATATTGTTGACGGTGCCTTGGCCAGAGAAACCGGGCAGGTCAGTGATGAAGGGAAGATACTTGATCCTCTGGTGGATAAAGTAATAACCTACAGTACCCTTGGTCTTTTTCTGCCTTATATTGTCAAGCCAATATTTTATTTACTCCTCTTCCTCGATATATGCTCAACCTTCATGCGGGGCTCCCAGGGGCGGGGTGCTAATCAGTTCGGCAAGAGAAAGGCCTTTTCGCAGAATGTGGCTAAATTGTTTTTTGGTCTTGCCGCCCTTTTTTCACTGCCTGTCTTTAATCTGGTGGGTAATCTGCTGCTGGGACTTGCCGCGGTGCTGGCCTCTATATCGGTTGGAATGCGGGCTGTACCGCAAAAATGGTGGACGGGGATGCAGGTGGCGGTTCCGCAATTAATTACCGCCTGTAATGTGGGCTGCGGTCTTCTTTCCATCTGGCTGGCGTTTCATGGCCGTTTTGCCCTGGGAGCGCTGTCTATTTTAACGGCCATGCTCTTTGATCTTGGTGACGGGGCTGTGGCTCGTAAGCTGGGGGTGTCAAGCAACTTTGGTAAGCATTTTGATTCCGTCGCGGATATGGTGAGTTTCGGACTGGCCCCCGCGGTGCTGGCGATGGCGGTGAACGACTGGCGGCCCCTGGCCCTGGTTTTAGGGGCAGGGTATATTATGGCCACTGTTGTTCGCCTCTATGATTACGGGCGCTCCAAGGATATTACCCCGGCCGGTTTTTTCCGGGGCCTGCCCAGTCCGGCCGCGGCCTGGCTGGTGGTGGCCTCCGTCTTATTTCCTGTCCCCTGGCTGTCTATGCTGGTGTTAATAGCCGCTGCTGTTCTTATGTGTCTCTTTGTGGTGAACTGGATTCATTTCAATCAAATTATCTTTTCATTAACCCCTCTGGAGATATTTTTCTGTTTTGGCCTGGGGTTGCTG
>DRPV01000180.1 GCA_011330685.1 Desulfobacterales bacterium | reverse complement strand
GCCAACGGCCTTGAGATACTCCGGCAGTTTAGCGGCAAGCCACTGCCATTGCTCATCATCCGGGGCCGCCTCCCGGACATTGGTTCGGGAATAAGAATCATCGGTCTCACCACGGTAATAAACCATACCGCCGACCATGCCGACACAGGGCCGATAACCGAGAACATTCTTTGATTTAGGTTCCACCCCGCAGACCACGGCAATACCACCGCAGTTAAACTCGGCAAAGGTGTCTCCCACGGAACCCAATACCCATAACTCAGGCCGTTTATACTCCGGATTCCACTTGGTCATGGTCAGACCGCGGGAACCGATGGAGCCGTTAATCATCACCCGGCCTTCGGCCATGGCGTTACAGACCCCGTTAGTGGCATGACCATTGATAATAATATCGGCCCCGATATTGAGATAACCCACATCGTCCGAGGCCGGCCCGTCACAATAGATGGTGGTACCGGGGCGCCCCATACAGCCCAGGCGCTGACCCACCGGCCCCGAGACCTTGATATTGATGGGGCCCGCGGCATTAAGCAGACGGCCGCCGACATTATGCTGACCATAGGTCTCCAAGATCAGATTTGACGACTTTTTAAAAGCGGCCTGCACCAGCTCCTCAAAGACCTTGGAACTTATCCGCCGGCCCTTCTCGTCAATCCCCTTAACAATTACAGCCTCACTCGTCCCCTGCACCATCACACTCCTTTGACAAATTATGCGTTTTTCAGCCTTTGCTCCGACATCGGGGCGTACAGCAATTGCCCCTGCGGCGGATCATCAGGGCGAAGATCCGCCCCTACAGTTCCTGTCCTCTGTCCTCTGCCCTCTGTCCTCTGTCCTCTGTCTTCTGTCTTCTGTCTTCTGTCTTCTGTCTTCTGAATCAGCAGACATACCTGATTTTCAAGCGCCTCGCCGCCGGTTCATCACCAATGCCAAGGGCATCAGACATCCCGACGGGCAGACTCTGGGAACGACCCAGAGGGGCCATAATCTTCTTCATCTCGGTACGAATCCCCATGAAGACATCAACAACCCGCTGCGCCACCTGATCGGGATCAAGGCGGCGGTAGAGTTTGGGATTCTGACTCGTAATACCCTTGGGACAGATCCCGAGATTACAGACATTGCAACGATTTTTCTCATTACCGAGGCAGCCGGCAGCGGCCTGCAGAATGTATTTACCGATATGCACCCCGGAGGCGCCAAGCATAATCAGCCCCATACCGTTTTGCGTCACATTACCATTCTTGCCCACTCCGCCGGCGGCAAAGAGAGGAATCTCATTCTGCTTGCCCTGGGCCACGAGGTCGAGATAACAATCACGGAGATTGGAGGCAATGGCATGCCCCGTGGCATCCATACTGACATTATAGGCGGCGCCCGTTCCGCCATCAATACCATCAATAAGCAGACCGGAGGCGTAAGGATTACGCACCAGATTATTCAAAACCGCCTTAGCCGAGGTGGAGCCGGATATCTTGGGATAAACCGGCACCCGGAAATCCCAGGCCATGGAAAGCGTCTGAATCATCTTCATCACGCTCTCTTCAATGGAATAGAGGGTCTGATGCACCGGCGGCGAAGGCAGATCAACGCCCTCCGGCACCCCGCGCAGACGGGCAATAAGCTGACTGACCTTGAACCACATGAGAAGGCCGCCGTCACCAGGCTTGGCGCCCTGGCCGTATTTAATCTCAATGGCGGCCGGGTCACACTGCATATCCGGGATAGCCCTGATGATTTCATCCCAGCCAAAATAGCCGGAGGCGATCTGCAAAACGAGATATTTGAGAAACGGGCTCTTCAATACCCAGGGCGGACAGCCGCCCTCACCGGTACACATAACCACCGGAATATTCAAGACCTCATTACAATAGGCCACCCCCTGCAGCAGTCCCAGCCACATATTGGGCGACAAAGCCCCGAAGGACATGGAGCCGATGATAAAGGGGAATATCTCCCTCGTGGGCGGTATCCACTCCCCGGCAGCCTGGCGGCGGATATACTCCTCCGGCGGCAGAACCCGGCCTAAAATGGTATTCAGATAAAACTCATGCCGGCCGGCATCAAGGGCCGGATCGGTGAGCATGGATATCCGGTTAAAGGATAATTGATCCAAAAGGCTGTGCCGGTCATTACGACGGCCGCCCCGTTTCCAGGCCTCACCCTTTTGATGGCTGTGGAAACGCGCCCGGTCATCGTTGCTGTTGGGAAACGGGCCAATGGCCTCATTGGGGCAGACCATGGAACACATACCGCAGCCGGTACAGCGGTGCTCCAGACTCGTACTCTGCCTTATGCCGGTAAAAACCCTGTATTCACTGCCCCGTTTCTTCTTCAGGATACCTAACTGCGGCATTCTCTGGCGGTGGTAGGTCAGATGCAGACTCTGAGTGGGGCAGATAGAGGTACAGCGGCCGCAGAGGGTACATCTATCCTCGCGGTGTTCTATTATCCAGGGCAGATCGTTATAGGTCAGGCTGCTCGGTGTAGAGGGTATGGATCGAATTGAGACCATATTACAAACTCCTTTCGGTGAGCGGGAACAATCACCGTGTTTTCTCTCATTGGCTGAAAATCTAAACTCTTGTCACGGTGGGGGATCATGGCATCCACTCCGCACATCTCCGAGGCCATGGCCCATTCTCCCGGCCGGCCGCCGATGGTCGCCGGCCGCATCTTCTTGGTATCCATGAGCAGCAGACAGGTTTCATCGGGCATGGAGCCCATCACGCAATTGGGGCCGTCAATAATCATCCGCCGGCAGGCATCGCGCAAACCACGCAAAAAACGGCCCTGGGGATGTTTCTCCAGTTCTTCGGTCTTTAAAGGGGTAATGACATGCTTATAGGCCTCTAAGGGCAGCTTTAACTCTCTGGTAACATAATGCAGGATATGGGCAAAGACCTCGGAATCACTCTGATACCCCACATAACCCGGACGATGCAGACCAGTGAGATACTCCTTAATGGGGACAAAGGCGGTATTTTCGCCATTGGTCATGGTACCCACCCCCTGGATAAAGAAGGGGTGACAGGCGTAGAGATTAATGCCGTAGTTGGTGTTCTGCCGCCCCTGGGCCATGCAGATTCTTGAGGTTATCCGGTTATCAGCCAGCCCCAGGGCATCACCGACCTGCAGGGGCCAGCCCACCTCCTTGATAATCGCCACATCGGGCCAGAAGGAAAAAACGGTGAGATCGTTATCCCGCAGCCCATCCTCCCGCAGCGCCAGGCGGGTAAGCATTAACTCATTCTCCACCTGCTCCCGGCTCCACTCCTTCCAGCTCAGGGGCTGTTTATAGACCCGGAGAAAATATTTATGGCGGTCTTTGGCCTCAATAAGCTCCGGCCGTACCTGAAATTCATGGTCATATTTCAAGGTAAAGCCCCTGTCCTGCAGCATCTGGTTCAGACGATGAAGGGCGGCCTCGCTATGGGCGATGCCGGATAAAATGGGCTCACCGGCCTGATAATTAAAATCGGCAAAATTCATGCCTCGCAGCAGCAGGCCCAGGCCGCTGCCGTCATAACCCTCCTGCATGGCCTCCATAGCCTGCAGAACGGTATACGGTGAAAACGGCTCAGCAGCTGTTTTCATAGCTAAACGACACATTATTTACTCCTTTTTTGAATTCGGAATATGAAATACTAAATACGGAAAAATCTGGAATGCGGAGAAGATGAATCCATAAATCAAGCCGCCGTCCCTACCCGGCGCGGCGGCGCATCTGTTCATGGGTAAGCGATCAATTAGCCACACCCAACTTCATATAACCCTATCGCTGTAAACCCTTCATGGTGATCCCTGATGATCAGCCCTTCAAGTGCGTCACCAGAGCCTGCACCGAGGCCTTGGCATCACCAAAGAGCATCATGGTATTTTCCTTTAAGAACAATTCATTTTCAATCCCGGCAAAACCCGGTTTCATGCTTCTTTTGAGGACAACAACCGTTCGCGCCTCTTCAACATTCAATACCGGCATGCCATAAATGGGACTGCCGGGGTTAGTCTTGGCCGCCGGGTTTACCACGTCGTTGGCCCCGATGACCAATACCACATCTGTACCACTAAAGTCATCATTAATATCTTCCATGGAAAACAACTGGTCGTAGGAGACATCGGCCTCGGCTAATAAGACATTCATATGGCCCGGCATCCGGCCGGCCACCGGATGAATGGCGTAACGCACCTCCACCCCCTCCTCATCAAGACAATCACCCAGCTCCCTTACCGCGTGCTGGGCCTGAGCGGCAGCCATCCCGTAACCGGGGACAATAATCAGAGAGGAGGCATTCTCTAAAACCATAACCACGTCCTCCACCTCATAGCCCTTTACCGAGCCTTCGGCCGCGCCGCCCTCCGCCGCCGCGCCACCGTCGTCACCTCCGCCGCCGGAGCCAAAGGCCCCGAAGAGGACATTGCTTAATGAACGGTTCATGGCATCACACATGATCTTGGTCAGGAATAGTCCCGAGGCCCCCACCAGCGAGCCGACGATAATCAAGGCGTTATTGGCGAGAGCGAAACCGGTCATGGACACGGCGAGACCGGAATAGGAGTTCAAAAGCGAGATAACCACCGGCATATCGGCGCCGCCAATGGGAATAACCGAAAGAACACCTAAAATCAGGGACAGCAGGCAGATCCCGTAGAACATCAAATAATTGGTGGGATCATTAAAAACCATATACGACAGCACCGCGGTACCGATAAGAATAAGACCGTTAACCACCTGCTGACCGGGATAGGTAATGGGCTGACCGGAGACAATCCCCTGGAGCTTGGCATAGGCAATTACCGAGCCGGTAAAGGTCAGGCCGCCGATAATAACCGAGAGCAGCAGAGTAATCATGGCAAAGGTGCCGATATGCTCAACCATGGCAGGGCCGAACTCATGGCCGCGCAGCTGAAACTCCGAGAGCGCCACCAGGGCCGAGGCCGCGCCGCCGCAGCCGTTAAAGAGGGCTACCATCTCCGGCATGGAGGTCATCTCCACCTTAACCGCGGCCCAACCGCCAATCACGGTGCCGATTATAATCCCCAGGACAATCAGCTTGAAGGATAATCCCGGCACCAGGAGCGTGGCCACAATGGCGAGTGCCATCCCGGCCATGGACAGTTTATTACCCATCCGGGCCGTAGCGGGTGAGCTTAATTTCTTTAAGCCCATCATGAAGAGGATGGCGGAAATCAGATAGATAAAATTAATAAAATTTTGATTTATCACAATATCGGCCCCTATTTTTTGGCCCTGGGGGCCTTCTTCTTGAACATATCCAGCATCCTCTGGGTCACCATATAGCCGCCCACCACGTTAATGGTGGCAAAGATAACCGCCAGCAGACCGATGATTGAGGTATGGTTAATGGTGGCGGAATGACCAGCCACAACCAGAGCGCCGAGAATGGCAATGCCGGAAATGGCGTTGGACGCCGACATCAGGGGGGTATGCAGGGTCTGCGGCACCCTGGCAATGAGTTCCGCCCCGGCAAAGAGCGCCAAGACAAAGATATACAGCCCAACCAAAATCGTATCTGCCATAATTTCCACCTCTCTTGGTTAAATTCCTTTAAAAGCAGACCAACCTTATCACACAATCCGGCAGGCGCTTACCATCACCCCTGTTCCATGAGTTGCTTGGTACGGGCATGAATAATCTCACCATCCCGGGTGATTAGGGAGCCGCTGGTGATCTCATCGTCCATATCCATCTTCATCCCCTTCTCATCACAGAGATGAAAGAGATAACGCTCAATATTTTTAGAAAACATCTGACTTGCATGATAAGACATGGCACTGGGCAGATTGCTCTCACCGATAATCAGCACCCCATGTTTAACTACTGATTTATCCCGTTCGGTAAGTTCACAGTTACCGCCCATTTCGGCCGCCAGATCCACAATCACCGAACCGGTCTTCATGGATTTAACGTGCTCCTCGGTAATCAGAATCGGGGCCTTACGTCCTGGAATCAGGGCCGTGGGGATAACCACGTCGGCCTTGGCGATATGCTTGGCAATCATCTCGGCCTGGCGGCGTTTATAATCATCAGACATCTCCTTGGCGTAGCCGCCCTCACCAGCCCCGCTCTCGTCACTCTTAACCGCAAGGAATTTGGCCCCAACGCTCTTGACCTGCTCTTTGACCTCGGGCCGAACATCGGTGGCCTCCACCACCGCGCCCAGCCGCTTGGCCGTGGCACAGGCCATAAGCCCCGCCACCCCGGCCCCCAGAACCATAACCCGGGCCGGAGCAACGGTACCGGCGGCAGTCATCAGCATGGGGAAAAATTTATTAATGGAATCAGCGGCTAATAAAACCGCCTTATAACCAGTAATGGTACTCATAGAACTTAGAATATCCATACTCTGGGCCAGAGTCGTGCGGGGAATTACATCAAGACCAAAGGCGGTTATCTTTTGCCGGGCCAGCCGGCGCACCAGATCAAAACGAGTCAGAGGCTGGATGATGGAGATCAGAGTCTTACCGGCCGGCAGCTTATCCACCTCTTCTAAGGTTGGCGGCTGAACCTTAATAAAGACATCGGCGGCCATCAACCCTTCAAAGGCAGCCACAACTGCCCCCGCCTTTTCATAGTCCTCATCACTGTATCCCGCCTCTATACCAGCCCCGGCCTGGACAGTAACCTGAAAATTATGCTTTGCAAGCCGCTTTAAGGCGTCGGGGATAACAGCCACCCGTTTTTCTCCAGCCACGGTTTCTTTCAGAACGCTGATCTTCATTGAGGTATCCCTTGCTGATTTTATTGAGTGAGGTAGAAAGGGGGGAATATGCAACTCAAAGACTATTATCTCAATAGCACAGGGCTGTCAAGTAAAACGTAAGCGCTCCATGAGCACCACCATGCACACGTCCCAGCCCCGCGATATACTGATGTAGTCGCGGGGTTGGGACGTGTGCAGGGCGGTACCCCTGAAACGCTTACAGTTAGGGGGCTATGAAGTTAGGTGTGGTTAATTGATCGCTACCAGTAAAACCACGGCAGAGCCATAGCCTTTTGGGCCGCGGTTTTAAAACCGCCCGTTGCAGACGATAAAAAAATTCCGGGCCGGATATTTCCTTGGCCCCCAATGACACAAGATGAGTAGTCCGCATCTGGCAGTCTATAAAATCAAATCCCCAATGGCGCAGATGACGGCATAGAACCGCCATGGCGGCCTTGGAGCTGTTAGAGACTAAACTGAACATGGATTCACCACAGAATAACGCGCCAACCGCCACCCCGTAAAGACCGCCGACCAGTTCACCATTTGCCCGGCACTCCACGGAATGAGCAAATCCCAGCTCATGGAGCCGGCAATAGGCCTCAATCATCTCCTCAGTTATCCAGGTAGGCTCACCCCGTTCAAGGCGGCAAACGGCGCAGGACTCAATAACGGCCCTGAAATCCCGATCAAAGGAAAATTCAAACATCCCGCGGCGCAGCTCACGGGCCAGACGCTTAGAGAGATGAAACTCGGCAGGCTCCATAATCAAGCGCGGCACCGGACTCCACCAGAGGATGGGCTCTCCATCTGAATACCAGGGGAAGATCCCCATCTGATAGGCCATGAGCAAACGCTCCGGGGTCAGATCACCGCCCACGGCCAGCAGTCCGTCCTCCCGGGCCAGCTCAGGCGGCGGGAAAATTATATCTGAGGATAAATTAAATACCGGCACGTTATTATGGCTGAGCCTGGCAGTGTTTCAGCAGTTAGACAGCAAAGAACAGGCCTCACCGGCCTGAATAAGTTAACAGGATATTAATACTCATGAGTTCGTCCTTAAACAACAATAAACCCCAGCCCAACAAAATTGTCAAAAAAAACGTCGTGAATTTTCAGCCCAAAAATGATATATGACATGAAACATCTCAGCAAAATGAGCCCCCGTAGCTCAGGGGATAGAGCACAGGATTCCTAATCCTGGTGTCGCACGTTCGATTCGTGCCGGGGGCACCACATAAATTCAAGCATTTGGCTCATTTTTAGAGTTAAGTGCTTTTTTTATTTTTAGTTGTCAAGCTCAGCATCCTCCGCCAACAACCTTTCAATAATTGAAGCAGGAAGAGGAAACCACCGAACTGGGGAAAAGGGTGCTTAAGTAAAAGGATTTGTGGTTAAGGATGATAGAAAAAAAGAATGAAAAAGAAACAAGTAGTGAAAAGATCCTTTGATATTTTTTTAAGTTGTTTACTCCTGATCGTTTTCAGCCTGCCTGTTCTATTAGTGGCCCTAATGGTGAAAATAACCTCGAAAGGCCCTGTTTTATATGCCTCTAACCGCATCGGCATTAACAACTCAATATTTAAGATGTACAAGTTCCGAACAATGAGAATAAACACCCCGGCAGTCGCAACCCATTTAATGGACAATCCCGAGCAATATCTGACTCCTGTCGGCCAGTTTTTACGAAAATCAAGTTTAGACGAATTACCACAACTTTTTAATATCCTGAAGGGCGATATGAGTTTTGTCGGCCCCCGACCGGCTCTTTTCAATCAACATGATCTAATTGAGTTAAGAACCAAAAAGGGCATCCATACCCTTGTGCCCGGTCTAACCGGCTGGGCCCAGATAAACGGCAGGGATGAACTGCCGATTCCGGTAAAAGTTAATTTTGATGAATATTATTACAAAAACCATTCTTTGCGGCTGGATATGAGAATATTGCTT
>DRPV01000179.1 GCA_011330685.1 Desulfobacterales bacterium | reverse complement strand
GCCCTGCTGAGATGAAGAAGCTGAAGCAGACATGGCTGGCGGTACAAATGAGGAACGCTGTATATAACAATCTGTAATGGCTGTCAAGGAGAAATTATCAGGGGCGGCAAGCCCTTTTAAGTTGACAAAAATTTCGATAAAAAGTGTCGGGCAGGCCGCGACTGAGATTCCATAGCGGCAGAGAGAGCCGGAAGCAGGTCTGCTCTCTAACCATTATGCGCCAGCGATGCTGGTAAGATTATGGGCGGTTGATATAACAGGTCACGCTTGACATCAGTGGGGCTGGCTGATACAACAATCAGGTATAATGGTTAGTCTAAGGTAAGAACGGTATGCCGCCGAATCAGGGGGATAAAAAACAGTGATTATTCCGAGAAATATCAGTAGTGTCTGGTTAGGGACTTGCGTGTAACTTATTAATAATATTTACAAAAAAATAACAAACGAGGCGTTTTTTCCTTGATAAACTTGGTTGGTGGAAACGCCATTTGCGAGTCTACTATCTTGTTGCACGTAGCAAGCACGGCTTAATGGTACTGATTCTATCAGGGCTGATTATATATCTTTTGCTTGCCATATATTGCCACGAACATTATGGCAAGCGGGTTTCAATCAAAAGGGTCAGAGAATTACGGATCAAAATTCAAAACGAAACGAGAGAATTGAACAACGTGTATCCCGGATCTTCGGGAGAGTAAGAACCGCCTGTCGCGGTGTTCTTAATTGTCGGGAACTTTTCCCCAAATATAGAAATACAGATTATAGGGAAATGATGCGCCAGTGTCTTTTCCATCTATGAAATTAATATGCGGCCTTTATGGACAGGAAAACGGTATTTCGTATTTATTCTCTCCGGCTTACTCATTGCCGGGTTTCTCACGGTAAGTTTAGTCAGCTATAAGGTGGCGGAGGAATCCGTCAGCTCTCAGATTGCCGATGACGCTCTGCCGTTGACGAGCAATAACATCTATTCCGAGATACAGCAGGATCTGTTACGTCCCATATGGATATCCTCCCAGATGGCCCATGATACCTTTGTGATAGATTGGGCGGTTGGTGGCGAAAAGAATCCGGAGAAGATGATTCATTATCTGAAGGAAATTCAGAACCGCTATGGAGCTACCACCAGTTTCTTTGTTTCAGAGCGCACACACCGCTATTATCATCCAAAGGGAATCATTAAAACAGTTTCAAAATCCGATCCGCAGGATGCCTGGTATTTTCGTGTCCGTGGCCTGCCCGACGGGAAGGATTATGAAATCAATATTGATACCGACACCTCCGATAAAGGCAGGATAAATGTCTTCATCAATTACCGGGTTTATGACTATGCTGGTAAGCTGATCGGCGTCACCGGTGTCGGCCTTGGCGTGAATCGGGTTCAAAAATTAATAGAAACCTACCAGGAACGCTACGGACGCACCGTGTTTTTTACTGATCTCCAAGGTAATATTACCCTGCACGGCAGCGGTTTTAAAGGGGGAGCTCTCTCTCTGCGTGATCTTCCGGGTATAAAGGAGGATGCCACCAGGATTCTGACTACTCCGGGTGGTTCATATACCTATAGGCAGGATAATAAAACCATCTATTTAAATACCCGGCTGGTTCCGGAATTCCAGTGGTATCTGATCGTGGAGCAGCGCGGCTCTCCCGCCGATAAACGTCTGACGCATACGCTGCTTGGCAATTTGCTGTTGAGTCTGGGGGTCACGGCCTTGGTACTGTTTTTAGCCAATTTAACAATGGGCAGATACCAGCGGCGTCTGGAGCGCATGGCCAGTATAGACAAGCTCACCGGTGCCGCCAATCGCCAGGTATTTGAAGTCCTTTTTGAACAGGTTCTGAATCGAGCCCGGCGTAATGACGAGGAGGTTTCGTTGATAATGCTTGATTTAGATCATTTTAAAGAGGTGAATGACAACCATGGGCATCTGGCGGGTGATCTGGTGCTGAAGACGGTATCCCGCATCGTGCGGGAGCAGATTCGTGCTTCGGATACGCTTTGCCGCTGGGGCGGGGAAGAGTTTATGATCTTGATGCCCATGTGCAATATCGGGCATGCCAGGGCGCTGGCCGAGCGGATTCGGCAGGCCATAGAGCAGCAAATCATTGTCTGCGGAACGGATGCGATAAAGGTTTGTGTCAGTCTCGGGGTGGCTCAGTTAACTGAAAAGGAGGACTCGGCTGAGTTGATCAGACGTGCCGACCGAGCTATGTATGTAGCCAAAACCAGGGGGCGGAATTGTGTTTCGATTGCCGAGCCGTTTTAGAACCTTATTTTTTGTTAGATTCGCGGCGGCCCATGGATAAGTTTTAGGCCGTTATTGCCGCTCAGACGGGCAATTTTGTCTACTTTTTCAGGTATTTATTGTAGCCCCTGTTATTAACAAACCTGTTAAATTCCGCCTGGTCAAACTGCGTCTCAAAAAGGGTGAAATTGGTTTTATATTTTGCCAGGAATTTGGAGAGAACCGCCTCTGTTTCTATGATTGCCTGATGATTCAATTTTTTATAGGTGTTTTCTGGGTGGATTCTGTATTTATAGAGTTTGGCGTCGACGAAAATCGGTTTGGTTAAAAATGTCGCTTCAAGAATAAAATCCCAGTCATGCGCAAGGTTAAGAGTGGAAAAGCCCTGGAGCTGGTCATAAATCCAGCGCCCGAATATAAAATTACCGCTACTGACGGCCACATTAAAATCAAGCAGGGCGTAAATTATATTTCGCTGATTCTTTAGTCCTTTTAACTTTGATTCTATTTTCCCGATATAATCAGCTGTTTCAGATTCTGCTTCCTTTCCCCCCCCTTCTTCCTGAATAAAAGTTATATTGCTGAAGGCGAAACAGCTGTTATTCTTTCGCATGGCCGAGATCATTTTATCAAGGCGCCTGGGGCTATACATGTCATCCGAATTTAACAGGGCAATAAAAGTCCCTTTTGCTTTTTGCAGGGCGTTGTGGATTGCGCGTTGGGGCCCCATGTTGTCCTGATTGGCAAAGGTGATGGCCTGGCGGGGATAATCCTTTATAAAGCGCCTTATTTCATGCGCCGTATTATCTGTGGAGCCGTCATTTATAATGATTATTTCAAAATTTTTATAGGTCTGGCCGGTAACGGATAACAGGGATTCGTAGATATATTGTTCATGGTTATAGGCCGGGATGACTACTGAAATAAGCGGTTCTTTTTCTGTCAGAGCCCGGGAGGTTAATATGGCGTTCGCGGTGGCCTGCAGGTAGGCGTAACCAAATTTGCGGTCTGGTTCTATATAGGCCCCTTCCGCCCACTCGTTCCAGGCGTTTACAAACAGGTAATTCTCCTTGTTGGCCGGTAATTCGCTGGTATGGCGGCAGGTATTTGTCAGCCATTTCTGATATAAGGCGGGGCTGGCCCGGTGGTAAATATGTCCCCTGCCGGGCAGACGCGCTTCATTGTCCCATGATGGAATAACCGTGCGGTATAATGAGTAGTCCTCTTCATGTATAGTCTTTGATTCCTCGGCAAGATAACTATAGTCGAATATTCTTCCTTTAAAATTGGGGTTTACTATATCTTCGGTGTTATTCAGGCCTGGGGCGTAAAATTTATGGGGTGGAAACTCTACCGCGGCATCAAAACCGTATTGTCTCGGATCCGTAATGCCATGCGCCTGAGCGGCCACCAGGTAAATTTCTCCAATTGAGTTTTTACGGCAGTACTGCCGCCAGCGTTGCGCCGTCGCGGCGGCATCCGGGAGCAGGTTAACCCGATAGACGATGAGAAGTGGTTTGCCGTCAACTCGAATGTAATATTTGTTGCTCAGGGCAGGGGTTATATCCTCAATAAAGGCAAGGTCATCCTCCGGGGAGTGCTCCTGGGAGATAAGTACCTCATGTTCCTCCCCATCCCAGCGCCTTGTCCAGTTCTCATTCGCCCAGCACAGGCAGAAAGGAAAGTGCATCTCTCCATTGATGGCGCGGCCAGCGGGCTTTTCCATCAGTCGCTGGCCGCCAAACCAGTAATGGTGGTAACAAAACCCATAGATGCCGTATTGTTTGGCCAGTTGTATCTGGCGTTCTTGAACCTCTTTAAGGCGCAGATCGTAAAATCCAAGTTCACCCGGCAGGCGGGGCTGGTAGTGGCCGATAAATTGAGGTACCGCTTTGGAGACGTTGGTCCATTCGGTAAAGCCTTTTCCCCACCAGGAATCATTCTCCGGGAATGGGTGGAATTGAGGAAGGTAGAAGGCGATTATTTTGGGATCATCCGGCTCTAACTCCAGACAATAACTGGTTATTGGGACACTTTCGTCCTGTTCTCCCCTGGCCTGGCGAAATAGTTGCTGGAAATACTGCCGCCGGTCGGCGGTTTTGAGTGGAAAACTTATTTTAAAACCGGCTGGGTTGC
>DRPV01000178.1 GCA_011330685.1 Desulfobacterales bacterium | reverse complement strand
GAGCCGGATCTTCCGCGGCCCCGGCTATCACCTACACCAATAACTATTTGAAATCATAGTGTTTACAAAAAAAATCGGCTCAGAAACGCCTTATGGCACAGGAGTTGTAAATAAAAAAAGGTTGAAAGGCGCGTATCTGTTCAGCCAAGGCAATAAATTGCCCTTAATTCGAAACTGTAACCGTTCAGATGCGCTCCAGGTTCGTTCGTTTTGACCTCCGCAGCGTACACCTCGTACGTAAGGAGGGCAAAACGGGCGAAGATGGGGTGTAGCTGAATGGTTACAAAGGCGCCCCCATATAAGGCGCGGGAAACCATTACCAGGAGAGACAATAAATGAAAGAAACCCCACAACATAATCTTGGACTTGACCTGGCCCGGGTCACGGAAGCCGCTGCCCTGGCCTCCGCCCGCTGGATGGGCAAAGGCGACAAGGAGCAGGGAGACAAAGCCGCCGTGGATGCCATGCGGGTCAGCTTTGATTCCGTGGATATCCGCGGAACAGTAGTCATCGGCGAGGGTGAAAAGGACAAGGCCCCCATGCTCTTTAACGGCGAAAAGGTAGGATCCGGCCGCGGGCCGGAGACGGACGTGGCCGTTGACCCGGTGGAGGGCACCAGGCTGCTGGCCTATGGCCGCCCAAACGCCATCGCGGTGGTATCCATGGCCCCCAAAGGCAGCATGTATGATCCTGGCCCGGCCTTTTACATGAACAAGCTGGTAGCCCCGGCCGAGGCTAAAGGGCAGCTGGATATCAAGGCCCCGGTGGCTGATAATCTTGCCAAAACCGCCAAGGCCCTGGGCAAGGATATTGATGACTTAATGGTCTTTGTCCTGGACAAGGAGCGGCACCAGGGGCTTATCCGGGAAATCAGGGCCGCCGGAGCCCGGATTCAGCTCCATACCGATGGTGACGTAGCCGGAGCCCTCATGGCCGTAATGCCCGGTACCGGAGTTGACTTGATGATGGGTACCGGCGGCACCCCGGAGGGGGTGCTTGCCGCCACCGCCATAAGAATTATGGGGGGCGAAATGCAGAGCATGCTTGATCCCCAATCGGAGGAGGAGAAAGGGGGAGTGCTCTCGGCCGGTTACAACCTCGAACAAATATTAACCGCCGAGGAACTCGTTACCAGCGATGACGTCTTCTTCGCCGCCACGGGAATCACGGGCGGCAGCTTTTTAAAGGGGGTGGAATTTACCGGCAGGAACGCCCGAACCTTTTCCATGATTATGCGGGGCCGCACCGGCACCATTCGCTACATGGAGGCCTGCCATACCTTTGAGACTCTCATGCAGATCAGCGCCATTCAATACGATTAGTTTATTCGCTTCGGCGAGTTACAAACTTTGTATGCCAAATACAGTAAGGCGGTAAAAGCTGTAACGGCTAACAATAAATCATAATCTTTTAATCTTTTTAAAAAAGGGGAAAACAATGAGCAAAATTATAGCTGACAAAGGCGTTAAACCATACGCTGAGGCCTACTACAAGCCGGATATGGAGCCGGGCGACGACTTTATTCTGGTGGCCTTCAGAATAAAAGCCCGCCCGGATGTGGATATTATAGAGGCGGCTTCGGCCGCCTGCGCGGAGTCCTCCACCGGCACCTGGACGGAGATAGACCGGGAAATTTCCGAACGTATGCCCAGTTATGTTTACCGGGTGGAAGACGACATGGCCTATGTGGCCTATCATCCCGACCTGGTGGAAAGGGGCAGCCTTTCCAATATATTAAGCAGCCTGGCCGGTAATATTTTCGGTATGAAGGCCGTTGACGGTATCCGCATTGAGGATATGCGTTTCCCAGAGAAGATCCTCAATTCCTTCCCCGGCCCGGCCCTGGGCATCCAGGGGGTACGGGACAGCCTCGACGTTCACGACCGGCCGCTCACCGGCTCCACCATAAAACCCAAGCTCGGCCTAACCGCCAAGGAACACGCCAAACGGTGCTATGAAACCCTGCGGGGCGGTATCGACACGGTCAAAGACGATGAAAACCTCGGCAGCCAGGATTTCAATTTCTTTGACGATCGAGTGAAATACACCCTTGATATGGTTCGTAAGGCCGAGGCCGAAACCGGAGAAAAAAAGGGCTATTGGTGCAATGTTACCGCCGGCGACACGGAGGAGATGCTGCGCCGGGCGGCCTTAATCAAGGAGCACGGCGGCCGCTTTGTAATGATTGACTTTGTGGTGGCGGGTTTCACCGCCGTGGCCAGTCTGCGCAAGGAAATTGAACGGATGGGCGGTCTGGCATTGCACGGCCACCGGGCTATGCACGCCGCCTATGACCGAGTTCCGTACCATGGCGTGGACTACAGGGTAATCTCTAAATGGGCCAGGATGGCGGGAATGGATCATATCCACGTGGGAACCGGGGTGGGCAAACTTGAAGGCAACAGAATCGAGCTCGCGGAACGGCTTGAGATTCTAAGAGAACAGAAGTCCAAGATAGTAAACAATATGCGTTTCGTCCAGTCCTGGGGAAAGCTGAAACCCG
>DRPV01000177.1 GCA_011330685.1 Desulfobacterales bacterium | reverse complement strand
GCCTTTTTACAGTTCAAATCGGCAATAGCCGCCACTCCCCCTTGAGCTTTGAGCCATTTCAATACCTGACCAATGACGTAGATCGCGAAACAGGGCGGGGTATTGAACATGGATCCTTTGTCGGCATGGGTCTGGTAACGCAGCATGGTGGGCGTGCTGTCAGGGGCCTTGGCGAGCAGATCTTCGCGAATAATTACCACCGTGCAGCCGGCCGGGCCCATATTCTTCTGGGCACCGGCAAAAATGAGGCCAAAATCCCGCACCTCAATCTCCCGGCTTAATATGTCAGAGGACATATCACAGACCAAATCAGCCTTAGTCTCCGGAAAATCCCGGTACTGAGTACCGTAGATGGTGTTATTGGAGACAAAATACAGATACTCAGAGCTGTCCGCCCCGTGAAAATCACAATTCTGCGGCACCTGGTCAAAGCTGGTGGCGGAACTGTCAAAGGCCAGATCAATATTACCAAAGAGTTTGGCCTCTTTTATGGCCTTCTTCGACCAGGTACCGGTATTCAGGTAGGTGGCGCTCTGGTCTCTACGCAGCAGGTTCATGGGTATCATGGCGAACTGCAGGGAGGCACCGCCCTGCAGGAAAAGCACCTTGTAGTTGTCTGGGATATTCATTAATTCTCTCAGCAGGGCCTCCGCCTCTTCGGCCACCGCCATGAACTCCTTGCTGCGGTGGCTCAATTCAATGAGGCCGATGCCCTTGTCATGGTAATTCACTATGTCTTTAGCCGCCTGACGCAAGACCTCCTGGGGCAGGGTGGCAGGCCCGGGACTGAAATTATAAATTCTCTCCGGCATTTTATTCTCCTATTTACAAAATTATTGTCATAAATCCAGATGGACTCGATGAGTTTCCCTGAACAATTTCTCTATTTATGCATGTTTGACAAAAAGGCATTTAAAAATTTTATAAAATAACCTAAAGTCAATAATTTTTCACAGATTCTTTCCGCTTTTCTGAAAACTTTATATCATACGCCATGCAAGCCCCTGATAATTTATTCAATAAACCCATGATTTTTCTAAGCGGCCCCACCGCCGTGGGTAAAACTAAACTTGCCATACTTCTGGCTCAGGAATTAAACGGAGAAATCATCGGGGTTGATTCCATGCAGATATATAAATACATGGATATCGGCACAGCCAAACCCACACCCGCTGAGCGGGCCCTTGTCCCCCATCATCTTGTGGATTTCATCCCCCCTGATTATTCGTACAGTGCCGCTGACTTTGTTGATGACTGCCGAACCGCGATTCAAGAAATCAGGGGCCGGGGCAGGGTGCCTGTTTTAACCGGCGGCACCGGACTTTATTTCAAGGCCCTTACCGAGGGCATCTTCAATCTGCCGGAGATCTCCCCCCTGGTGCGGGAAGAATTAAGCCGGGAGTTAGCCGCGGAAAACGGCAGGCAGCAGCTTTTTGCCGAATTACAGCGCCATGATCCAGAGAGCGCCTGCCGTATTCACATTAATGACACCTACCGTCTGCTGCGAGCCCTGGAGATATTACGAGCTACCGGGAAGAGCTGGACTTCCTTTATTCACCAGCAGCAGGCTGAGGGCCGGAAAAGCGGGGGAGACAGAATACTTAAACTAGGGCTGTACCGCGAACGGCAGGAATTATACGAGCGCGTAAACCGGCGGGTGAAAATCATGGCCGAAGCGGGATTATTAGACGAGGTTAAAAACCTGCTGGCCAGAGGGTATAATCCAGGACTGAAATCAATGCAATCCCTGGGTTATCGACATATGATAAATTTCCTGAATGGCACCTGGCCCTGGGACAAAACTCTGGAGCTCCTGGCCCGCGATACCAGACACTACGCCAAGCGGCAGATTACCTGGTTCAAGCGGGCGGATTTCACTTGGTTTCAGCCAGGACGGCAGAAAGAGGTCATAGACACGGCCCGTGATTACATGGCTCAAAATCGAAATGGCGAAAAAATCCCCTGAACTCGTAACCGTAACTTCAGGTAAGCAAAGACTCCGAGATGAGGTGCCTCTGAACAGTTACACGGCAAGGCCAACAGTCCCGGCAGGTGACTTTCATATCATCATGTAAGTGTATCATCGAAGAAAATATATGCAGACAATAAATGACCAAATAACCACAAAGAAGCTGGCAGCCAGAAGTTACAAAGGGCGGCGCTGGCAGCAGCAGCCCCGGCCGGATCAAGAGCAATGTCGACGGTTGGCCCGGGAGCTGCTTAGACCTCTCTGGCAGATCGAACTCCTTCACCAGCGGCAGTTACATAATGCCGGGCAGATCAATGATTTTATCCATCCCAGTCTCCACAATCTGCCTTCACCCTTTGAATTTAAGGCTATGCGTCCGGCTGCCAGGTTGATACGGGAGATGGCAGCCAAAGGGCGGCCTCTGGTAATCGTGGGAGATTATGACGTTGACGGGGTCACCAGCGCCGCCCTCCTAGGCCGTTTTCTTAAACACCTGAGCCCCAGAATTTTTCGCTGTCATCCTGACCGTTTTAAAGACGGCTACGGCCTCAAGGCCAGACTGGTAACCGACTGCTGTCCGGATTGTCAGGGGCTGGTCATTACGGTGGACTGCGGTATTTCAGACAGCAGAGAGGTGGAGAGCCTTAAAGAGTCCGGCTGGCAGGTTATTATTACCGACCATCATCAACCGCCGCCGCGCCTGCCGGAGGCCGATGTTATAATCAATCCCTGGCTGACGGGCTGCTCCTTTCCTTTTAAAGAACTGGCCGGAGTAGGGGTGGCTTTTTACCTGGCCATGGGAATCAGAAATCTTCTCGTGGCAGAAGGCTTCTGGTCAAAGGCGGAGGCCCCCAATCTCAAGGACATGCTTGATCTGGTGGCAGTGGGCACAGTGGCTGATATGGTGGAGCTTAAAGGCCCTAACCGAATTTTGGTCAAGGCGGGGATGGAGATTTCAGGCCATAAACAAAACACAGGGCTTCGCAACCTGATGGCGGTGAGCGCCGCCCGGAACAAGCCGCTGGATGCCGAGTATATATCATTTCAACTCGCCCCGCGCCTTAATGCCGCCGGCAGGATGAACCACGCCGAATTAGCCTCTGAACTATTGGCCACCGATGATGACGCAGAGGCGGCCCAAATGGCCCGCAGCCTTGATTTAGAAAACAGCCGCCGCAAGGAATTAACCAGCCTGATCAGCGACCAGGCCCTGGAGATGGCCTCCTCTGACAAGAGCCGCTGCCTGTTGATTCATGGCCGAGACTGGCATGAGGGGCTTATAGGTATCGTGGCCTCCAGGGTGGTTGAACATTTTGCCAGACCGGTAATCGTCATGGCCGGAGAAGGGCAGTTACGTGGTTCAGCCCGTTCAATCCCAGGCTTAAATATATACGAATTATTAAACAGATGCGGTGATTTGTTAACTACTTTTGGAGGTCATGCCGCGGCAGCCGGTATGTCGCTTGCCGAAAATAAACTGCCGGCCTTTAAGGAGCGCCTTGAAGTAGAGACCAAGGAAATGATGAGTGAGCTTGACTGCCAGCCGGTTCAGCCCCTTGACCTATATATAAATCAGGACATGGATCTTAAAGAGCTCCTAAACTTTAACGAGTTGTTGCAGCCCTTTGGCCAGGGTAATCCAGAGCCGATATTTTTTACGGATTGTGCCTTACGGAATATACGCCTGATTGGCAAGGACAAAAATCACCTGCGTTTTGAGGCCTCATTTAATCATAAATGGTACAAGGGCATTGGCTTTGGCCTAAACAACCGGGCGGCTCAACATCTTTCTAATGGCCATAATCAATGCGCCATTGCCTTTAACCTGCGCTATAACCAATTTAGAGGGCAGAGAAACATAGAACTCCAGCTATTGGATTTTCTGATGCCGGAAGCAGAATAAAACGAAAATACAAAAAAAGTCAGTAGTGTCCAGTTAGGGAATTGCATCCAATTAAATCCGGGTAATAGAACTGTCTTCTACGCCAAAGAGTGAAAAAAACTCCGTAATAGGTAGATGCCTAAAAGAAACACACCGACAAAAAAAGGTCACAACCGTTTGTTTTTATTGATTTAAGTAAAACTAAACATAATATACATTATGCGACATTGGCAAAATAGGCATTTTTGAAACAAAAAAACAAGAAAATAAGCAAAACAGGTTGATTGACTGTTAAAACAGGCTAAGATATCAGCCTTAATCAATCATTATTGTTAAACGAGACCAACAAGTTTTACCTCTATCTATTTGAAATATCGTTATTAATTACAAAATAACCACTTAATTAAGGAGTCTTTATGAACCACAATATCTATCAAGAACCATTGGTCAGCCGCTATACAAGCAAGGAGATGCAGTTTATTTTCTCCGAACAGAATAAATTTGCCACCTGGCGGCAATGCTGGATCGCCCTGGCCGAGGCCCAGTACGAACTTGGTCTCAGCGATATAATTAAACCTGACATGCTCAGCGAGATGAAGGCCGCGGCCCAGGATATTAATTTTGAGATTGCCGCCGCCAAGGAAAAAGAAATCCGCCATGATGTCATGGCCCACGTCTTTGCCTTTGGCCAGCAATGCCCCAAGGCCGAACCTATTATTCATCTTGGTGCCACATCGCAGTTTGTCGGCTGTAACACCGACCTCTTGAACCAGAAAAAGGCCCTGGCTCTTATCAAGAAGTCCCTGATAAATCTCATTGCCAATCTGCGTAATTTCGCCCTGCAATACAAGGGTCAAGCCACACTGGGCTATACCCATTACCAGCCGGCCCAGCCCACCACCGTTGGCAAACGCAATACCATCTACCTGCAGGACTTGTTGATGGATCTTGACTATATTGAACATCTTGAGACTCAAATAAAGGCCCGTGGTGCCAAGGGCACCGTGGGCACTCAGGCCACTTTCCTGGAATTGTTTAAGGGCGATCATGAGAAAGTCAGAAAACTTGATGAACTTGTTGCCGCAAAGCTTGGATTCAACGACATTTTTGCGGTTACAGGTCAGACATATACTCGCAAATTAGACATGAAGACAGCCGAGACCATGGCCGGTATCGGAGCCACAGCCCATAAATTTGCCGTTGATCTGCGCCTGCTCTCTAATCTCAAGGTACAGGAGGAACCATTTGCCAAGAATCAGGTG
>DRPV01000176.1 GCA_011330685.1 Desulfobacterales bacterium | reverse complement strand
GTAAACTTTTCAACAAACCACACCCCCCTGAAAGGCGGGGTATAAGCGTGTCAGGGGTGCTTACAATTATTCCACCATGATTTTTTCCTGCGGTTCGGCGACTACTTCGCCGACAATGGCCGCCGCCCCCACCCCACGCCTGAGCAGCTCACCTCTCAGGGCGGCGGCCTCGGCGGCGGAGACCACAATAAGCAGGCCGCCGGAGGTCTGCGGGTCAAAAAGGACATCCTGTATTCTCTGCGGCACGTCTGGGGCAAAGGAGACAAACTCCCCCCTGAATGCCCGGTTATTATACGCCCCGGCCGGGATTAAGCCCATATCGGCCCATTCCAGGGCCTCCGGATAGACGGGAACCGCCGCCGAATCAATCCGCAGCCCGGCCCCGGAATCCACCACCATCTCGGCGAGATGGCCCAGAAAGCCGAAACCGGTAATATCCGTGCAGGCACTGACCGTATAGTCACCCATGGCGAGAGCGGCCTCCCGGTTCAGGGTCATCATGGACTCAATTACCTGCCCGGTAATGGCCTCCCCGGCCATGCCGGCCTTAATGGCCGTGCAGACAATCCCCGTTCCCAGCCTCTTGGTAAGCAACAGCTTGTCACCAACCCGCAGCGTCTTTTTGGTGAGAATCCGCTCAGGATGAATAAAGCCGGTAACGGAAAGACCGTATTTTAATTCATCATCCTCAACGGTATGACCGCCGACCAGAACCACACCGGCCTGCCGCAGGGTAAAGAGGCCGCCGTCAACTACAGCGCGTAAAACGGAAATATCCAGTTTTTTGGCCGGAAAGGCGACTATGTTCATCGCCGTTTTCGGAGTTCCCCCCATGGCGTAAACATCGCTCAGGGCGTTGGCGGCGGCGATTCTGCCAAAGGAATAAGGATCGTCCACCATGGGCGGGAAAAAATCCAGGGTCTGCACCAGAGCAACATCAGCGGAGACCTTGTAAACCCCGGCGTCATCAGCCCGTTCCAGACCGACAATGAGATTATCATCCACCGGCAGGTCAAGGCCGCACAGAGCCCGATCCAAATCGCCGGGCGGCAGTTTGGCGGCACAGCCCGCCCCTTTGACGGTCTGGGTCAGTCGTACAATTTTTTCATCAGTCACAATAATTTTCTCCCTATGCTGTCATAATTTATATGAAAGCCACCTGCCAGGGTTGCCGGCCCTGGCGTGGCTTTCGGTCGTTGCGCCTGAGGGATTGGGCATGGATATTACTTTACTGCCGGCACAGTCGACCGCTATTTTGATTTTGATTTTTTTCTTTGATTAAGGGTTCCACTCATCGTAAATTCCCCGGACTTCAAGGCCTTGACCATATCAGTGGAATTTTGAATCGGCATATGAAAGGTGGTGGTGGAGCGGCCCAGTTCCACAGCGCTGTGGGCATCACTGCCGCCGATAAGACCCACGGCATAATGGTCACGCCAGGCCGCTGTCCGCCTGTTTTCCTCTTGCCTGTTTCTGCCGTTCAGCCCCTCAACAATATTACACAGGCCGTCCCGAACCAGGTATTCCCGTGTCTTACGTCCCTGACGGAAGGGGTGAGCGGCAACGGCGGCCCCGCCCCGCTCATTCACTAAGCGGAGAAGTTCGGGAGCCGCAAGGCCGGGCCTGAGATCCTCAAAGGGGCCAAAAAGCAGAAAATCACCTTCAGAGGTGGTATATTCCATGCCGATAATCAGGCAAAGACCGTTATCCTGGCGGCCTTCGGCAGCCACAGACC
>DRPV01000175.1 GCA_011330685.1 Desulfobacterales bacterium | reverse complement strand
TTTTGTTCAGAAACTTTAGATAACTTTCTTTGGGTCTGTTTTCTTCGTTCAAACCCAAGTAAAGATACTTACGGAATACTTGCTAATTATAAAGAAAAGCATTGGGGTTGTAATGAATCACTGGTAACAGATGCTCGCATCAAACCTCATCATACAACACCAATGAAAGAAAATCCTGATATAGAGCGGAAAGCTCGCTTAAAGTGGCAAAACTTGAACACTAAAAAAGTGTAACCAATTAAAATCACAGAACGAATAAGGGTGCCGGGTAAGCGGCGTTCCTACCGTGAGAGGTTTAATAAAAAAGGTGAAAATCGATGCAAGAATTAAATTGGACTGCAATTATCACTCAAGCCTACTGGCCCTTTTGGGGACTGCTTGTTGCCCTTATTCTCCGTAAGCCAATTAGCACTATTCTTCGCGAGAGAAAACTCACATTAAGCCTTCCTAACAATATCACTGCCACAATAACTACAGAAGATGCGGGGAAGACGCTGACACGCCTATTTACTGAATTCTATTTTGCATACAACAGATTGATGCGTCCCTGGCACAAGGAATTATTTGACAAGATTTTAAATTCTGAGACCAAGCTGTATGTTAATGAACTAATACCGGGGTTCGACAGGAATAATGAGGAACATATTGGTGCCTTACGTGCATTGAGAGGGCTTGGCCTAATTGAACCCAAATATGGTGGCTCTTGGGACAGCAAATCCATAATTGAAGTAACAAGCTTTGGTCAAGTATTTGTCAAATATCTACGTATGAGAGAAAAAGGAGCTCAAAAAAAAATTCCAGCGGACTCGCAAGCTCCTCCATGAGTCGTAGCGTTGGGCAGGAACCAAATGATAGTTAAAAAAATAAGTGAGATCATTGTGCCGAATTACAAACACCCCGGAGTTTATAAAATGACAGTTGAATTGAAAGCAGGATCATTAAAAGAATTTTTTGCATCTGCAAGAGAGAAATAGCCAAAGAAATTGATAAAGGGCATAAATAACACCCAAAAACGCAATATGGGTAGCACCTTCAGATCTAATGGCTATTTTAAAGCCAGAACGAACAAAACTGGTTCAGTATCTAAGAAAAAAAGAAAAGTTATTTATTCAGAGCTTATGGCAGCGATGAACCGTACCCCTGTTAGCCTTAATAACGACCTGAAAATACTATCGAGATATCAATTAATAAAAATATTATGAGAACCAAATCCAGGACATGGAATGCATAAGGTAATCGAAGCAACATTTGGGAATGAAGAAATTGAATTTAAAGCAGTCATATAATAGTGAGCATTTGCTGGATGTTGTTGTGCTGATTACCCTCAATGCGGCATAATGCGCCGAACAAATCGAGGGTCAGGGGGTAGTAATTATTGAGGTTCTAAATTGACTTGGGCTGAAAAATAAAAAAGAAATATAGAAACTTACAAAGTTGTTCTCCGAAGGATACAATTCTCTATTTGCGGCTAAAACTCCACAAATTAGAGTTGTAAAAGATGATCCAGATGATGACACATTTATAGACTGTGCAGTTGAATTCTATAGTAAAATTATTATTTCCGGAGACAAGCATTTAAAAGAGATGAAAAAATATATTGATATTGAAATAATATCTCCAAGAGAATTTATCGACAGAAATAACAACAAATAAAAGTTGTCAAATTAAGCTTTAGGAGGCGTATATGACAGAAAAAAGTGCAATCGGATGTGCCAGGCCTACTGGTGGCCCCGTTGGCGAAGAGCCAAAGGATGTTGGAATACCTGTACAACAAACTCATAAGGAGACGCAAACAATGATTAAGGTAGGGAAAAAAGCACCGGATTTTGTTGCACCTGGCTACCATAATGGAGATTTTACAAGCGTTAAACTTTCAGAATATCTGGGGAAATGGGTATTATTGTGTTTTTATCCAGGTGATTTCACATTTGTTTGAGCTACTGAAATTTCAGCGGTCGCTGAAAAATATAATGAATTGCAAAAGCTTGGCGTAGAAGTCTTATCCATGTCTATTGATTCTCAATTCGTCCATAAGATGTGGAATGACCATGAATTGAGTAAAATGGTTGAAGGTGGCATTCCGTATCCCATGCTCTCCGATGCGGGTGGTAAAGTCGGCACTGTGTATGGTGTGTATGATGAAGACGCCGGCGTAGAAACCAGAGGACGATTCATTATTGATCCTGACGGTGTTATTCAGGCTTATGAAGTTTTAACACCACCTGTTGGTCGTAATATTAATGAAACCTTCAGGCAAGTTCAGGCCTTTCAACTGATACGCGAAACAAAAGGTGGTGAAGCTACTCCTTCCGGCTGGAAACCTGGCAAATCAACTCTCAAACCTAGTATTAATTTAGTCGGAAAAGTATGGGAAGAGTGGAAGACTAAACAAGCATTTGATTGATACCTCCTTTAAGGTGGCCTGTCCCCGATGGTTTATCAGGCCACCTTGTTAACAAAGAGGAGCTCTATGGTGCTGCTTGGGCGCTGGCTGGCTGCCGGTGGCGGCGGTATTAGATTATCGTCCGCCACTTTTTATCTGCCGCATCTGCACTGTCGGCCATTACCCATACCGCCGCTTCTTCTCATGCCGGCGCCGTTTCCGGTGCCATTGCCCCTGCAACCGCCTCTTCCCATGCCGCCGCCATTGCCCATACCATTTCCTCTGCCCATTCCACGTCCTGAGCCGCCTGCTCGTCGACAGCCATTTGTTGAAGAAACTCTGTTCCTGTTGTTCATTGTCTGACCTCCTGAATTAGTGTTAGTTGAAAAATTACCCTCGTTGAATTGTTGTAAGGCCGATTTAACTGAGGTTTCCGTTAAACCTTCGTAAATCTTAATGCCGGCCGCCTGTAGAACCTCTTCGGCTTTAGGGCCCACGCGGCCCGTTAAAACGGCTGCCGCCCCGTTGTCTGCTACGAGTTGGGCCGCGCCGATACCGGCTCCCTGGCTGGCGTTAGCGGCGCTGTTTTCCATGGCCTGCAAATCCATTGAGTCGGTGTCAATGTAAAGCAGCCATGGGGCTCGTCCAAATGTCGTATTGGTGGATGAATCCAGATTGGAACCATTTGCCGTTATGCATAATTTCATGACAATCTCCTTTGTTGATTTTGCCCCGTCAGGGGAAAATGTGAGTTCATGGAGCCGTTGTTATAAAGAGAGGCGGTAAGTTAAGGTGAGTGCTTTTGTCTCCCTGAAAGACGGTTCTGTTTTAAGCATATGCACATAATAAGACCGGGCTGTAATGTTGTCAAGCCGTTTTTTTCTCAGGGTGAGTCAAAATGAACGAGGAAAGCGAAGACTCCGAGCTGGAGCACATCCGGAGTCTTCGCTTTCCTGAACGGTTACGAAAAAACAATTAAAGTCATAAGGTTATGGGCAAATTACGAGTGAAAATCACTAAATGAATATAGTTATGTCTTTGTGAACCTCCACTTGAGATGCCATTTATCAACATCGTCGGCCTTTATTATCTCCACCTTATTGCCCTGAAAATCCTCCTGAACCTCGCCCATTATCTCTTCCATGTCGCCTTCAACCTCTAAGGCCGCGTTTTGTACCGCGCGCAATGTCTTGCTGTCGGCCTGCCATAGTCCTCTAACGGCGGCCTCGAGTAAGCGGCGGCTGATTTCTTCCATGGCGCAGGGGTTTTCCCGGCTCAGCCAGTCATGGTTTTCTTTATCCTGGATATAGGTGGCCGCCACCTGGTCGAAAAGCGTCTTGGGGACTGCATGACTTGCAGCGCTCCATTTAAACAGGTTGTTGACCCGGCTGCTCACCATCATGGCACCCTGATAACCGTGACTCTTTACACCTTTGATCCAGGCTCGGTTGAGCAGCCGACTGTGGGCTGAGCGCAGGAGTTGTTCCTTGACCCCGCTTAGTTCCGCCCCAGCCCCGGCTTCAGCCCAATAGAGTTTTACTTCACGGCCGGATAAAGCGCGGGCGGTCGTTGCCATGCCCCCCTGGCTCACCGCGTAACAGCCACAGTCGAGGATGTCGTATTCTTCACTGGCCTGTTTCATATAGCTAATGTCTAAGCGGCCTATTTGTTTCGCTAACATATTACAGGCGGCCACGCCTTCCCGGCCGCCGCCATAGGAGTAACCGTTCCAGTTGATATAGACCTCGGCGAGGTCTTGATCCGTGTCCCAGGCCGAGGCATCAAGGGCCAGGCCGATTCCTGAGCCATAGGTGCCGGGCGGCTGGGAAAAAACACGGCAGGAGGCGGCGCGGCGCATCTCGGCTTCATTTAGTTTGTTGGCGGTGTGAGACCTTAATTCAGCCATCTGTTCCTCAATGTGTTTGTGAATGAAATTACGCTCCGGGGGTTCATCCAAGCCGCCCGCCAACACTACGGCCTGATCCATAAGATCACAAAAATGGGGCACCATATCACGCATAACCCCTGAGGTCTCGATGGTTACATCCACTCGCGGCCGGCTAATTTGGTTGCCTCGCCGGGACAAAATAAGCCGGGGCAGGGGAATTAGCGTGATTCCGGTACATTTGCCCTGTTTGTCCCATTGTGGCCGTGTACCCATGAGGCAGAGAATTTGGCAGAAGAGTTCGCCGTCACTTTTAAAGGCATCCGCGCTCCAGATGGAGATCCCGATCTGCTCTGGAAAGCGTCCCTCTTCATCAAGGTATTTGAGGAGAAGTGATTCGGCCGCTCTTTGTCCCACCTGCCAGGCAGCCCTGGTAGGTAAGCGGCTGATGTCCTTGGCGAAAAAATTTCTGCCGGTGGGTAAGGTCTCAATCTGACCGCTGATGAGGCTGCCACCTGAGCCCGGCGGGATATAGCCGCCGTCCAAACCATGGAGGAGACCCTTGATCTCCTGGGAACAGCCAGCGAGGCCCTCCGCTGTCCGGCGGCAATAATCGTATAGTTCACGCTGTTCCGGGGCGATGTTCGCGGGGGCGGAGGCGGTGATGGCGCTCAGGATTTTGGCGGCCGGTTCATGGGGGGCGCCATGATCTTCATGCCCGGCGGCGATTTCGGCGCTGTCCGGCAGTCCGGCGGGCGGGCGGCGGAGCATTACGGCAAGCAGTCTGCCGGTCTCGGCCGTGTTCGGCGCCCGGCCCAGGATATGGAGGGATTCCGGGCTTAGTCTCCGGCGGATGGCGCTCAGGGCGCGGCGGGCCAGGTCAACGGCTCTTTGAAAATCCTCTTCAGCAGCGTTTTGCCCCAGATCCAAAAGGGCGAGGAGTGGCTCCATGGACTCGCGCAGGGCAGCCATGCGGGCCAGGTCAGCGCTCTGCTCCGCCTCGGCGTATTGATTGAGCAGCTCGTCAAGCCGCACCAGTTCGCTGTTCAGGGCCGCTGGGCTGAAAACCGGGCCAAGATGATCTATGAGGATGGCCTGTCCTCGTCGTTTGGCAATGAGGCCCTCGCCCACGGCATCCATGACGTAGGTGTATAGATTGGGCAGCGTCCCTATACTTATATCCGGAAAACAGCAGTCCGACATGCCGTTTTGTTTGCCGGGCAGATATTCCAGAGCCCCTTCAGTGCCGAAATGGATCACGGCGTCGCTGGTATCCTGTATGAATTTATAGGCGGCCAGCCAGTGATGGGGCGGTGCCAGGCCGGGATCATGGAGGATGCGGCAGACCTCGCCGTTACACTTGGCCCCGTAACAGCCTCGTTTGGGTTGATTGATAATCTGGATATTGCCATAGCGCAGACCGGTAATGATTAAAAAATCCGCGCCGTTTTTCTGCCAGGTCATACCCTGACCGGGGAAAGGGCCCCAGTCTCTTTCCACTCGCGCCCGGACACTTGCGGGTAATTTACAAAACCAGTTTTGATATTCGTCCCGGCCCATCATCTGCAAGACACCACCTTTGGCGATGATCTCGCCTACCGTTGTCCAGCGAAACTCGGCTATGGCTTTACGCCGCTGAATCTCCGCCAGAATTTCCCTGCCGTCAAAGGGGGCCGCACCGGTGTCGTATCCCGCTGTGGAGAGGGCGGCCAGCAGACGGCCCAGGCTTTGAAAGGTATCAAGACCAACCGCCATGCCCACAGTGGCCTCTACCCCTTTGCAGGGATTATTGTGAAGAACAATGGTCAGGCGCTTGTCGCCATTCTTCAGATGCCGAAGCCTGATTTGCCTCTTCAGTCGTCCGCAGAGGGTGGCGATGCGCTCCGGGATGGGAATAAAGGTGCGTGTTTCGTGTCTGTTCCGCCGCTTGGGATCACCCTCGGTACCGGCCGTCATGGTAGGCTGGATGGTTCCGAACATCTCCGGATAGCTCTGGGAAAATACCGCGCCCATGGGCGGCAGGCCCGCCGGATCGGCCAGCCATTGCTCCGGGGTCTGGGAGTGAGCACGAAGGGCCTGTAGAACTGGTACGTCAAGCTCCGCAAGGAACCTCGCCCCGGCCTTGGTTCTGAACAGGCGGCCGGCCATGAAGTTGATCACGGCATGGAGATTCGGGGTCCGGCACAACAGTTCAAACCAGGCTGGGCGGCGCTGGTCGTCGTTCACCCCCGGTGAGAATACCGGCATGGGGCAAAGATTGTTCTTTTCAAGCTGATTTACCAACAGGCGGAGCTCGGTCAGATTGTCCTCAACTAATTGCCCGTAGTAAAAGAGCGGGGCCGCGATGGGGGCGGTGGGCAGCCGTTTTTTTGCCCGCCAGCTCAGATAGGCGGCCGGGTTGGGAAAGGAGTCCGGGGCCTCAGGGTGCCAGATACCGGTTGTCCGTATCTCTATAAAGGGCTGGAAGGGGGCCGCGAACCCTGCCTCTCGCAGCAGATTAAGCAGGGCGCCGGCGTAATTATCCGTTGACATGACCCTGGTGAACTCCCTGAAGGCCCCTGCTGCTTTTCGGTTAAAGGTGGTGAATTCGGCGGGAATCTCCGAGGAAAGGCCTAAACGGTGGGCTATGTTGTCCGTCGCCTTGATAATTGCGGCAAAATCAGCCTGTCCGACGCTTAATTCTGCGAGGAGTAAATCCCAGCCGCCTGCCGCAAGCTGCTTTAGTGCCTGAGACTGGGGGCTGAAGACAAGCTGAATCCCCTGAGCCGCAAGTTTATCCGCTGCTATTTGCCAGCAGCGGCTGTGGAACATTATGGCGTGGATGTAAAGAAGGCGGATTGTTGGTTTCATATCTCGTTTTGTCTTGGGGGTTGCCTGGGGGCTCATCATCGGCGGGCCATTTGTCGGTAAAGCCCAACGCCATGCTCTGCCAGCAAAGTTTGAGAAAATCGTCCTCCCGGCCGGGGCCTGTAACCTGGCTCAGTATTTCCTTATATCGCGCCATTTTGTCATAGCGGCCGCTTACGGCGCAGGCCGTCTGGGCCGCGGCAGATCCCATGATTTCATGCCAGCAGGAAGAGGGCAGAATGCCCCAGGAAAATTTATCCCGGATATGCGCCATGCCGGCTATGGCCGCCACGGTGAGCGGGTCACGAATGATGGCGGTAAAATTGCTTTCCAACAGGGCGGCCCGCTCTGCCCCCAAGTAACGGGAGATTCCCGCCCGCATGGATGCCCCGTTGCAGCCAAAGCGCTCTAAGTGAATTTTGACGGAACACTGGCCCATGGGGGTCAGGCTGTTTTGTTTTGCCAGTGTTTCTTTAACGGCCTTTTTGACGGCCCGGCCGATTAATTCCCCCAATTTACCGTGTTTACCGGCCCAGGTCAGTCGGAAACCCTCCCGGTCAGGGGCGGCGGCAATCATCTGGTCGGTACCTGTACCGGTGGCCAGGCCGTTTGAATAACGGGAGTTTACCGCCAATTCCTGCAGAGCCGCGGTCTTGGCCTCAGTGGCGGTTATAATTGTTCTGATTAGAGCGGCCTCAGTGAGCGGGCGGCTGATAAAAAGCATTATATTGATAGTGCCGGGGCCGGGTACCCCGCGGGCCGGGGGCAGTTTCTCAAAGCCGTCCTGATTCTCCATAACCGAGGCCGGATCACCGGCCCGGCCGGCATTGGTCTCCACCCCGCCGGTAACCACGGCCGTCACCTCAAGGTTCCTGAATTTTTTAGTAATAAAGGCGGCGTGGTGCATATTGGCTGCGGTACCCATGGTGGCGCATTTTGCCGCCGGCAGGCCATGGGGTTCACAGATCAGTTTTTGATAGGCCTGGGGATCCAGCCGGAATAGACGGCGCTGGTGTCCGGCGGGCTCACAACTCTGGTAGTTTAAAACATATTCAAGATCCCGCCGCAGGCCGCCGGCGGCCCGGCAGGTTGACACCACCATATGCGGCTCAAGAAAACGGGCGTAGATAATCTTGTTGCCGCGGTGTAATTCAACGCCGTTATAATAGGTATCAAGGTGCATAAGTTTTTTTATATGAAAGTCACCTGGCAATGTTGTTGGCCTTGCCGTGACTTTCATGTTTCGTTCTGCCTGCGGAAACCACTTGGCGCTTTGACTCCCGGAGCGGCTTGAAAAGGATGGAAAAGGGCAAAAAAAATCCCCGGACCAATAAAAAATGGTTCGGGGATTCCCTGATTTTCCACGAATAAGAGCCATTGCCCTTTGTCCACGAGGGCGGCTTCTCTGATCGCGCCTTTTCTCCGGCACGACCGATCTATCTTCGGACAGGTATTCTGACTCCCGGTTCAATCTGCCTGCCGCGTCTTCCCATTCGTGATTGTGGCGCCATTACAGCACCCTGCCTGAACAGTGACTTTACTTTATTAAGTGCGGCATTCGTCCCCGGTTACAGCGGCGGGCCCGTCCCGGAGTTACACCGGGTTCCCTCTCTCGGCTCAAACTTGAGCATCCGAATACTTAAAGCAAAGCATAAAATCATTGAGAAATCAAGCGCTATGTAACGGCCATACCCAAAATTACTCAGGCATAACAAATATGAAAGTCACGGCAAGATCAGCCCTTTAAGGCAGAGCCTGACTGTCCGTAATTCCGGAAACACTTTCCGGATTTACGGACAGTCAGGCTCTGCCGGTAACCAATCGAAATTATATCAGAAATACGTCCGGCAACTCATTCAATTTTCATAAAAAAATTTAACGTCCGGACATTTCAACTGGTTTTTTCCGTTTTTCACGATTTTTTACATGTCTTTGGAGTCTGATTGTTTTCTGCTTAATCAGATAACATCCTTAAATCATAGAGTAATATGTAAAATAATTTATTTTGGCCCGGTTGTTGCTTTGCATGGGGAGCGTAAGCAATGATTGATACTTTAAGAAACGTATAATTGAAAGGGGTGAGACGGATGATTAAAAATATTTTGCTCGGATTTGCGGCGGGGCTGATGCTGCTCGGAATTGCCGGCCTGTCACAGGCGACATCCATAAGCGCGGGTGATTATGTTAAACTTATAAATTACAATCACCTTGATAATGCCGGGGTATTGACCTATGCCATATCACACGATGAGGGCCATACCACGGCATTTACATATCAAACCTTCTGTATTCAGGAGAATGTGTATGTCTGGCTTAACAGATGGTATCCCGTGGCCGGTTTAAGCGACACGGTTGGCCGTTACGATAATCCTGCTCCGGCGGGGGCTGGTTCCTTGAACGGTGCTGTTGATTACCTTTTCTATCGCTATAAGAGCGGCGCCTATGATACTGCGATTAACACAAATTGGGCAGAGGCGGATCTCCAAAAGGTACTCTGGAGTCTGCAGGGCTCAGGGGAACCTTATACTTCAACAGGCACTTTGTGGGCTGACGATCTGCTCGCCTATGATAATGACATCTCTCTACATCATTCCTGGGGGACAAAGGTAATCAATATCTATGCCGTTAAGGATGGCCACAAGGTGGATATCCAGAATCAGTTGTATAATCCGGTACCGGAACCAGCCACCATGCTGCTTTTTGGTACCGGTTTGCTTGGGTTGGCCGGTCTCAGTCGGCGGCGCGGCAAAAAAGTATAATTTATTGGCCCTTAAAGCGCTGAAAAAGGCGGCATTATTTTCGATGCCGCCTTTTTTTGTTGCTCAAATGGCCCGCAGGGCGGATAATCCGGGCAGCTCCCGGCCGCTGAGAAAATGCAGAAAGGCACCGCCGCCGGTGGAGATATAGGATATATTGTCCGCCTCTCCGGCCCTTTGCACCGCGAGCCCAGTATCGCCGCCGCCAATGATGGAGAGTGCCGTGCCGCGTCCTACCGTCCTGGCGGTGCTAAAGGTGCCATGGCTGAAGGGCTCAAACTCAAAGGCGCCCAAAGGGCCGTTCCAGATTATGGTTTCGGCGTCCCCGAGGGCCTCGCTGAAATAGCGCGATGACTCCGGGCCTATGTCCAGGGCCATCCAGTCACCACTAATGTCTTCCACGGCCTGGTTTTTTGTGGGGCTGTCCTCGGAAAGCTTTCTGGCGGTTACGCTGTCCACCGGCAGATAAATCTTTATCCCCTGTCGTTCCGCTCTGTCCAACAGGGATCTCGCTGTCTCTAAGAGATCCTCCTCT
>DRPV01000174.1 GCA_011330685.1 Desulfobacterales bacterium | reverse complement strand
TTTTTAAAAGGCGGATGGGCTGATTTATAGAGATAATACGGCTGGCCGTTACCATGGGGGTCATGACAATTCTGACAGCTGTCAGCGCCGGGAGTAAGCCCATGATGGCGCTTACTCATCTCTTTAGCACTCATTTTGTGGCAGCCCTGACATATTTTATCCTCCCTAACAACAAGCAGGGCGGCATTGGAGGAACCATGAGCCGCATGGCAGATACCGCAATCCTTAATCGCCGGTGGATGGGGCTTACCATGCTCCCAGCCCGCGGCAATTTCCTTATGACAACTCAGGCAGAGGGACTGCCTGGCCTTCAACAAATCCTGACCAATGGCCGAGCCGTGCGCGGCATGGCAGCTGAGGCATTTTTTCCGGGCAAAGGGTTGATGGGTAAAGGGCAGAGCCAATTCTCTGACCTGCTTTTTATGGCAGCTCAGACAGAGAGGGCCGGCCGCGCTCTTTAACAGTCCCTGGTGAGACGAGCTGTGAGGAGCGTGGCAGATTTGGCATTTACCTTTCTTAAAGGGGGCATGCTCATGGCCGCCGCCCTTGGCAAATTGCCGTGGATGACATTGTTGACAGAGATTACCGCCCGACGCCTTACTTTTTTTAAGTAATCCTCTACTCCTGCCATGCGGATCATGGCAACCCCGGCAGACCCCGTCGGCAAAGGGACGGTGGACAAATTTATTTTCTCCTTCCCTGAGCGTTTTTTCATGACAGCGCCCGCAGAGGGCGGCCTCGCTATTTCTCAACAAATTGTCCCTGGCGGCATCGTGGGGAGCATGGCAAAGCAGACACTCCCCCTTAACTGCCGGGGCATGAGAACTCTTATATTTGCCGGGATGACACCCCCGGCATAACTGCGCAGGGCTGCGAGTCAGAAGCGCAGCCTGCCTGGAATTATGGCCCGCATGGCATTTAAGGCATTTCCCCTCCCGCCAGGGGGAATGGCTGCTGCCCTTGGCCGCGGATGACTTATGGCAGGAAAGGCAGAGAGTTCGAGGGGCGCTCTTTAAAAGTGCCTTTATCTCCGAGGCATGAGGGGCATGACAGTCTAAGCACTTATCTTTGCTGTATGGCTGATGATTCGATTTTTGACGGGCCTTTAATTTATGACAGTTAAGACATAATTTATTACCGTCCTGCCGCAATTTGACCTGACCGCCCACGGCAGGTAAATGACAAGCCGCGCAGTGTCCGGTTTTCATGGGTTCATGGCTGTAAGTTTTCAGCAGATCCTTGCCGGGCGCGGAATGGGGATTATGGCAGGAAGTACAGCGCCGGGCCGGAGGCTGGCCATGGTGGGCGGACTTAAAGGCCTCATTCCGCAGACTATGGCAGCTGCCGCACAGCGTTATTTCATCCGACTTCAGCAGATGGGCATCTTTAGAGGCATGGGCCAGATGACAGACAAAGCAACCCTTTTTGAGCGGCTCGTGAATATTAGCCTGCTCAAACAACTTGCGATCATGGCAGGAAAAACAGAGGGCATCCCCCTTTTTTTTCAATAAAAAGGGCAAGGGGCCATTGTGAACGAAATGGCAGCGGGTACATTTCCCGGCCGCGAAAGGTTGATGACGATAGGGGAATTTTAATTCCCGGCGGCGGCCGGCATGACAGGAGAGGCAGAGTTTAGGCGGGCGTTCCCGAAGTTGAATCCCGCCAATCATACCATGGGGCAGATGACAGCTTCCGCAGTCCCCGGCGGCCACCGGCTGATGAACAAATCCGGTACCGTAAGTCGCGGCCATTTTATGGTGGCAGTCCAGGCAGCTCTTAGACGCCTTATGGCGGGCCGGGGGCGTCGAGGCCACACAGGAGGAGAGGAAAAACAGCAGCAATAAAAGCGGCCGAAGGTGTCTCTTCATCTTACTTCCTCATTTTTTATGATATTTTTCGTATTCGAAAAGGCCTAAATGGACGAAGATAGAGTGCTGCTGAACAGTTACAATTTTTTATGATATTCGTTAAGCAGTTCCTGCCAGACGGATTTATTAACCTTGATACTTGAGTGCCGCCTCAGGTTCATTATATATTGCCGGCGTTTTTCCTTTTTTCTAATCTTTACAAGACGCTTAATTATTTTGTTCTTCACCTCTCGCAGGGGTGGAGTTCCGCCGCCCCGCCTCTTAATCAAGCGCACCAGAGCCATCTTACCGCCATCGGCAAAGGGCGGGCTGATATCACCCTCGGCCATTTTGGCCAGGGTCGTAACCACCGGGGCGGGCAGTGTATTAATACCAATATCATGCTGTCCGCTGTATTGCAGATTCACCGGATATCGATGGGCGGTTTTCACCAGTTCTCCAGCCACTACGCTCACCGCGTAGAGGCGGTTAATATCCTTGGCCTGACCGCGGGCCAGAACGATTTTCACTGACTCCGGAATCTGAAAATCTCTTTTATTTGCCTCATAAAAGTTCTTGATTTCATCAGATCCCGGCGGCTTCTCAGCCGAGGCTAATATTCGATTTTCCAGGGCCTTGATAAGCCGGTGTTGACGATAAAATTGATATACCCACTTAAAGGGCGGTTTATTCTCATAATGCCGGTCAGCGGCCGCCCAGTCAGCAAGAGAATTTGAGACCATGGCGCTCATGGCCCTCTGCTTTATGGCCGCGACCTCCTTTTTATTCCGGTTGGGAGATTTTTGTAACAACAGCCGTTCCTTACGACATTGCTCAATAAAATAACCAACCGTTGCCTGACCGCGTTTTGAGGTTACCAGCGCCTTATCCCAATTTTCCTTATGCGGATTAGTAAGGTTAATGGCCGCCAGTAATGAACGATTTACCTTTAAGTTATATAATTTTTGCAGGCGGCGAAGCAAGTCTTCAGTCAACTTTTGCTGTTTTTTACTGAAAAGGGCCTCATAAACCGCCTTTTTCTTATGGGCAAAATCATTATCACCGCCCTTTTTGACAGCGACGATATAGACCAGATACGGCCCGCCCCCGGCCGGTTTGATAACCGTCCCGGCCTTCTCCTTCACCGCCATTTTCCAGGTCTTTGGCAGAGTGTGCGGCCGCAGCCATTGCGGATGGCTGATTTTAAAGGCCGGCGGCTTGCCGGCTGCCTTTTGCCGAATCTCGTCAAGGCTTAAATGGCGGCCGTAAAACATAATTTCAGCGGCGGCTGCCGCCCGCTTATCCTTAAAATCAAGCCGGGAGATGAGCAGACGGGGCTGATAATCCCGTTCATACACCGCCCGCAGCTCTTTATCATCAATCTTTATTTTGGAATCGACCTCATCATACTTCAACAGCATTAAGGTTCTGGCCTTTAAAAATATATCAAGGGGCCTTTTAACCTCCGGCAGCGCCCCAAGCTCCATATGCTCCGCCTCCCGCCTCAATAGCTGCCAGTTGATGAATTTATCCGGGCCGGCAGGCAGACTCATACCCTTGTCCTTATAATAACTCCACCAGTGTTCAAAATCCTGACGGCTGTAATTGTGACCGTTAATCACGACGAGGGGCTGATTCCCGGCTCCTGATACATCCACCACCGTCATCAGCAATAACCCCAGAACACATAAACAAAGTCTTTTTATTGACATTTAACCTCCCCGGCAGGAAACCATTGCCGAATAATTTCATCTGAAACCACCCGGGCCAGCTCCGTAATCGTATTAACCACGCCAAAATGCATAATAGAACGATAATCTTCGCCTCTGCGGCTGTTATAGATGGTCATCATAGTTCTGCCGGTGGCGGCATTAATCATTCTGAGATTAAGGGCCAGAATGGGCCTGGCCTCTAAACGCCCCTTATCCTCCCGCATCTTGACAATCCGTCCCCGCACAAAACCCTGTACCCGCAAACGATCAGCAAGTATCTTCAAGTCATCAAGACTGGGGGTATCCTTGGGGCCGATTCTCATCTGACGATATAATTTTCTGACATCCCCCTCCTGACTTATAGTCAGCCCCTTTACCTTGTGCAGTTCAGAGACGAATATTCTATAGACAATTACCCCGCCCTGCTGATAATCGCTGTCATTCACGAGGGGCAAAACAGCTATACTGCAAAGAACGGTAGAAGGTGGGGAGATATTTTGAACTTCAGGAGAATTATGAGATACGCAGGCACTCAGGACAAGAGCAAAACTAAACAGAAGAAAGAGAAAAACTTTCATATAAACTAAAAATCAATATGCCAGACATTATCAGCCGCGGAATCAGCCTTTCGGACAGCTTTTGACCTGGCTGGCAGCCGCAAGGCCAGATTATTTATTTTATGAATGGAAGTACCGCCCAGACTGTCCCTAACCTTCAGAATACACTGTATTTTTTCTTTGTCAACCGTGGCCTCTGATATAGGCAGAACGATCCGGGCCGGCAGGGACTGGCCGTCAAAGGTGTGTAACAAAACGTTATTCGGAGCCCATAATTCCATATTCCAGCCCACAACCGGCACATTATCACCAGCCCGCAGATTAGCCTGAAGTTTACCACCCACCTGTTTTAAGGCCATTTTGACCCTGGGTTTAACGGCAAGCAACATAACCTTTCTGCTCATATCACTGCTGTTGCCGGCCCTGTCCCAGACCTTGAAACAGATGCTGTAAATACCGTCATCAGCCCGCAGATTACGATTAGTCTGCCCACTCCAGACAAATTCATCCGGTAGATCGCCGCTGCCCCGATCACGCATAATGACCTTACCTTTAGAATCAACAACAGCCATTGCCCATTTCTTTATCGGTTCCGGCTTTTTTAATTTAATGGTAAACAAAATTTTATCGCGAAAGGCCGGCAAATTTCCAAGCTTGACGGCCATTAACTTCATGGTAAAGACCGGCGGCCGGGAATCGACAATATAGGAACCAAGATATGACTCGACATGCTGCCCCGTAGGCCAGTCTAATATCAAAGTTACCGGGAATTCATCATCCTTAAATTTATCAGCCGTCAGACTCTTAAATAACCTGCCATCAGACTCATTACTGGCGACCAATGTCCCCTTACCGGGTTTATTATCAACCCCAACCCATTTGGCCTCATAGAAACGACCATCCTCGGAAGAGGCCAGATGAACATTATTACCCACCTTTATAAAGACTTTGGCCCGGCGGCTGAAGGCGCTGTCATCATGAAAGCGGAGCGTACATGTAACGTCCTGACCCGGCCTGACAAATTTAGGGGTAAACACAACCGATTCCACCTGAATATATGATTTTTCCTGAATCTTGGCCAACTGTGCTCCCGCCATGGCCCGGCCGGCGGTAAAATTAAGGGCATGAGGCCAAGCCTTAAATATCCGCCCGGCCAGAATAGAACGAATGGCGTTTAATGAGTCAGGAGTGTTGACCCCCAGCAGATGCTGTTCTGCCAGCTGGCTCAGACCGCGAGTATTACTCCAGATCGTTAAGCCGTCACTTGTTCTGATTAAGGAGATGGTAAGCCCCATGGCCACAGGTTTTTTGTGCTGCTCGCAGACAGAGGCCAAAACTACAAGATCGGCCCCGAGATCCTGCCGGGCCCGCATAATAACCGGTGAAGACAGATAACCAAGCTGACGGATATTATAACGAGCCATAAAGGCCATGACCTTACTTTGGGGAATAACATCAATCCCCTTCCCGCTCACCTCCGCGCGCAGAAAATTGGTCATCCCCATATCAACGCTGTTATGTTGACGGCTCAGATCATCAACCGGGAATACAGCGGCGCTGATTGCCCAGACAACCGAATGGCTGAAAAGGACAATTAACACGGCCATAAGGCCCAGAATATGTAGATTTTTTTTCTTCATCAGCTTGCAAGCCTAACTGTTTTTCAGAGGACAAATACTACATCATATAAACTTGCAAGTTTTATTCCCTTTTCCCCACCCTCTCGATCATATATTATTTTTTATGCAGCAATAACAAGCAATTAACACTTTAGAAAATTATCAGCTACTGGCAAAAACAGTATCGGTCTTACACCTGTTGTAATTACAATTACAGCGGGAATAAGAACCGTTAAAAAAATTCAAATCTGCTACGGTCAAAGAACCTTTTCAGAAGGACATCTCACTTAGGCGGCAGATGAGCGGCATCTAACGTATTGTCATCAAAGTCAAGTTTCCCATCACCTCCAGACTGATCAGCGGGAGCGGCATCAGGCTTAGCGGCACTATCACCGCTGGCCGCCGGCAAGTCAGCACCTTGGCCGCCATCAGCCCCACCTTCAATAATAATTCCGTTAGAATCTGCATTGGAATCCGATTTGGAAGCAGAGTCAGGGCTAATTATAATACCGCTGGAATCTGCATTGGAATCCGATTTGGAAGCAGAGTCAGGACTGATTATAATACCGCTGGAATCTGCATTGGAATCCGATTTGGAAGCAGAGTCAGGGCTGATTATAATACCGCTGGAGTCTGCATTGGAATCCGATTTGGAAGCAGAGTCAGGGCTGATTATAATACCACTGGAATCCAAATTAGAATCTGATGTGGGCTCTGAGTTATTATTAAAAATATCCCGCGAGCCATTCCTGCGGCCTGAATCATCTTTAGCCGGCCCCGTATCAACAGCGCCGTTCGCCGTATTTCCCAGCGCCTTTGCTGCCCCAGCCCTATTTTTCGACTGAGCCGAGGATGACGGTAGTGCTTTTGCGGCAGCAACTTTTTTAATCGATACCGAACCTCCTGCCGGAATAGTAGCAAGTAAGCGGCGTAACAGCTTAAAGGACACATTAAAAGAATCATCGGAACTAAGCCCGAAAAGACGTTTAGTCAGAGAGTCACCGGAATTATGCCCGGAGGCCTGCCAAAAGATAATACCGTTATTCACATCGACTAAGCGCAGAGTAATTACCAGTTGCGGGAAGGACACCGCCCCTCTCTGTACCCGTTCAGCGTTATCAATGGTACCAAGCATGAAGGCCTGCACATGCAGGAGCTGGCCCAGGCGTTTCATAACTCCGGCACCCATGGGCCCCTTGCTGAGATTAACCGCCTGATCGCGCAGAGCGCTGTCCACCAGCCCCTTATCAACCACGTCAAACATCCCATTGGCCAATAGCTGGGTAATTACCATATCCCTCACCCGCTCCGCCACAAAGGCATCCTTGCTGTTATTCTGCATGGGCATAACCGCCACCCTCTTCACAAAAGAGAGATCCGTATTCGGGCGGACAAAAGACTCCATATTATTCCCCACACAGCCGGGAATATTAACGATGAGCCAGGCAAACAGCAAGATCTTGATAAATGTTTTCATAATGTCCCTTGATAATAATTTGTTCTTGATAAGTCTACGCTATCCGAAGTCTACGCTATCTGTTGTACCCGCAAGGCGGGCAGTTACATAGCGGTGAAGCGAGAACTTAACCGGCTGTTAATGCTCCAGGAACTGGGACCGGAGGTAAATGAGCCACTGGTCATAAGCGAAATATTTTTATTAACCGCCCAGCGCCAGTCAAGAGCCGTGACATGGCTGTTCCCCGGTTTAATGGTATAAGTATGGTTTAAGGCAAGCTCCATATTACGGGTAATGGCCCAGTTAATCCCCAGAACGGCGGAACTTGAGCCCTCATCGGCCCAGGCCTGATGATAAGATGAATTTAAGGATAGAAGATCAGACAGCCGCCAATGAAGCTCTATGCCGCTGTCAATAACGGCCCGACTGCTGGAAGATTTTGTGTAATTGCCGGATAAATTAGCGGTGAGTCCGGGAATAAGGCGGGCAGTAAGCAGCAGCCCGGCATTTTTGGTATTGGTACTCGACTGTTCGCGTTTATTCTCACTTTTGGCATAAGAGGCATTCAAAGCGGCATCCAGATCATGATAGAGGGCGGCACTCATATGCAGATTATAGTTGTAACTGCGGCTGACCTTATCCCCGCCTTCAAGATAATCACTCATGGTCACTCCGAGGGTAGTATCAACCGTAGGCAGTAACGCCGAGGCCACAGTCAGAGAGTAAGTTCTGGTTTCGTAGGTCGGGGTATCAGTTACCGCGGTGGAGTGCAGACTACCGTTTAAGCGCAGGGTAACAACGGGATACGGCTCCCAACTCAGGCCGCCGTTGAGCCTGGTAATCTGTTGATCGGAACCGGCGGAATAGTTGTTACTCTCATAAGATAAATTTGAGGTTAGAGTGAGATCATCCCGCAGACGCAAACTTAAACCAGCATTGGTTGTCCAGTTATTCTGCTTACTGATCAGGCGGGCCGTGGTGCTTCCCGGAGCGGCGCTCACCTTCTCATAGACTTCAATTTCTGAAAAATTAACCGCGGTGGCGGTGGGATCATTGACAGCCACCACCCGCAGAAAATTTCTTTGATAACCGGAAATATCAAGCACAAAACGTTTATTCGCCGCATCATAGACCGAACTCAGTGTCCGGGCCAGCACCCAGTTAGTATTATCGTTACTATAGTAAAGGCTCCAGCTGAATTGCGAACTAACCACTGAGGTCAAGACTGTATCCGTGTAGAGATACAACACATCAACCTTCTGACTGTCGGCCCGCACCCCGATACTCAGGCGAAGGGGATCCGCCGGGTCATTAACCGTCACCGCCGTATCTGAAGTATCGCCGTTAATGAGAAGATTATTAAGCCCCAGACTGACAGCTGCGGCCGGATCAACTATCCCGCTGTAGCCCGCCATATTCCGCCGTACCAGAGCGCTGTTAGTGACCGCGTCCACCTTACTGTCATTAATGCTCTTGGTATAATTATATTGCTGGGAGAAGGTGACGCGGCCGCGATTATTCCAAAAGCCGCCTCCCGCCTCAATCCTGGCAAGATGAGCATCAACCCGATTCCGGCTGCCCACGGCGTAATTATTACTCTCCTGGCGGTTATAGGCGTAAAACACCTTCATGGGATGACCGTCCCAGGATAGACTTATCCCGCTATTGTTATTATCACTATCAAGATTGTGAGGAGCAAGATCATCAAGACTCCGGCTCTGGCTGAAGACGCTCCTGATTGCAGGCCGCAGGCCCGCGGCCTGCCAGGCAGAATTTAAATTGGCCGACCAGGAGGTATGACGGGAATTACTGGTATTAGAGTTACGCTCTTCATTGGCATTGCCTGATATATTAAACATAAATATCTCGTTGGAAATATTATAGCCCAGAGAGGGGCTGAAATCCTCACGGGTGGCACCCGGCTGCCGGTCACGATTATAGCGCATGCCGGTATCAAGACGCATTAATTCTGTAACCTCGAAACTTTTATTAAAATCGACCCCATAATGCTGGTCGAATTCATTCGCTGCCGAATCAGTATCCTGGTATCCCCAAGTGCCGCTTAAGGCCAAAGCCTCAGCCCTGGCCGTAGAAACAAAACCCCCATGGAACAGAGGAATAAAGGCCAGCAGGGTGCTGACCAATAAGATATGTTTTGCGGCACGCGAATTTACCAAGTTCTATCCTGTCCAGCGTTAGATTTTCTAATTCATGACCAGTCAATAAATTTTACGAATTTAACCGTCCTGAAGGCAAGTAAATTCGCCTGATTTTACAAAAAAAAGCATAAACATCACCGAGATAGCTACCCCTTGAACAAAAAAGGCCCCAACCGTTCCACAAAACGGTTGGAGCCTGAGGGCAAAAGAGGGTTGAAGGGGAAATATTAACTTCCATCATCCTTGGTGGTATGGCAGGCGAAACAACCTACAGTACTGGTGCCGCCCCCGGCCACAACGGTAGTAGGATCCCAGCGCAGAGAGGCAGGATATGGACTGGCATGGGCCCGATGGCAGGACAGACACATCACAATTCGGTCGGCGGCATTGGTAACCGTCAGGGCGCCATCACTGACATCGCTGCTGGCCACCGGCACGTCGGGTCTATAGGCACTATAACCTGAGTATTCACCGGTGGTGGGCATACTGATATCGACGGGGTGCCTGATCCAGGGGCTGGTCAAAAACGTGTCACCAACATCAGCTATACCCTCGTTGCTGCTAGCGCCACTATGAAATATGCCATGACATTCAGCGCAGAAATAACTCATAGTCGCCGTGTCAGTCGGGGTATCAGCAGTAGATTCAGCCCCGCTGCGGGCCACACCGTAATAAACATTATGAGCTCCAGTGGTGGCTGAGGGTGAATATTCATAATCATCGGCTTCATAACCCTTAATCCCATAAAGGAAGCGGTAACTCGTGGCCACAGTTGTGGGATTGGTAATAGCACCGGTGGCATTAAGATGATGAGAGCCGGTCACGCCGGTGGCGTCATGCTTGCCATGGCAGCCATAGGTACCGGCACAACTCAGGTTATTAGCACTCCAATCAGGTGTAGTACCACCGACCTGACCATTGGCATCAAAACCGGTCTTCCAGCCTGGAGGACTGGTCAGAGTCGCATCAACGCCACCTGATAATTCAACGGGATTATGGCCATAACGATCATTATCATCGGCAAATTTAAAATTACCTCCGGCCAGAGAGGTTGAAAGATCACTCACCCCGGCAGTATAGATAAAGGGCACGGCTGGGGCTGAGCCATCGGTTGAGTTGGTGCCTGAATGACAGCCCAGACAATTATTATTCAATAGATAATCGTTGGGGGTAGAAGAAACACCCTGCTGACTGGCATGCATGACATGACAGTTAGAACATACCCCGGTTGCCATGACTGCCTGCGGATTCAACAAGAACCCGCTCAGGGCGGAAACCAGAATGGCAAATAACATTTTTTTAGATATCCCCATGATGCGCCTCCTTTCAGAATGAACGATTTCCGGCATCAACATCTTTGTTTGTTCCAGCATAAAATTCCTCATGATTACAATTTTTTTTAAGCTCCGTCTCCAGGTGCAGCCTCTCGGCCCATATCTTAATCACGAGCAGTAAATATCAACCAGCACCTGGCAATCATTTTAACAAGCAATCACTATGCCACACTACAGATATCAGCTGCGATTTTGTTCTTCCATATCGCCTCTATTGATTAATAGTTCAATAAATTCAACTTCCCCCAGCCAACAAAAAAAAACCATTAAAAAGAAACCATCTAATTTAAAAGCTCCAGATTACCAGCAAGAGTTATTGCTCAGACACAAATTACATATATGTAATTAAAGTTACAGCTAAGGTGGGATTTATTCTCAAGGTACGGGATGAGTAACTGTTTAGGTAAATTTATTGCCCCCGCTGAATAGTTAGCGGGATGTCAATATTTCCTGAATGAAGGAAGTAGGAGGGAAGAAAATCAGGATCTGAATTTACGCCAGCGGGGATGCGTAATTCCCATTTTCTTTATTTTATGATTTAAAACCCTGGGGCTGACCCCAAGAAGAAGAGCGGCATCCTTTTGAATCCAAAGTGACTTTTCCAAGGCAGCGATAATATTATCACGCTCACTGACCGCGAGAGCTAAATTTTCCGCTGTTTCGACAGGCGCCGCGGAAGAGGCCGGCTGACACACGGCATTTACCATATCATTACCCAGCATCAGATTTACCGCCTGAATTTCATCCTTGTCTTCGAGAAGAATGGCACGTTCAATAGTGTTGGCCAGCTGCCGGATATTACCCGGCCACGAATAGCCCTGAATGGCAGCAAGAGCAGGGGGGCTGAAGCCTTTAATGCTTTTATGCAGGGAGCGGCAGAGCTTATCAAGCAACAATTCAGCGAGAGGCTTAAGACAGGCCTGGCGCTGACGCAACGGCGGCAGGCGAATAGGCAGAACATTTATCCGGTAAAACAGATCCTCCCTGAATTGCCCCCGCGCCACCAGATCATCCAAATTTCTATTGGTAGCGGCGATAATCCGAACATCGGAATGAATCGTGCGGTTGCCGCCCACCCGTTCGAAGGCCTTATCTTCAATTACCCTCAGGAGTTTGGCCTGCAGACCAATGCTCATCTCACCAATCTCATCGAGAAAAATACTGCCGCCGTTCGCCTGTTCAAAACGCCCGACCCGCAGCTTGTCCGCCCCGGTGAAGGCCCCCTTCTCATGGCCAAAGAGCTCGGACTCCAGCAGGGTTTCCTGGATATTGGCGCAGTTAATCTTGACAAAGGGTTTTCCCCTCCGCAGGCTGTTATAATGAATAGCACCGGACATAAGGCTTTTTCCGGTGCCGGTTTCCCCGGTCATCAAAATGGTGGAATCGGTCTGGGCGAATTTTTTAATACCCTCAATGACCTGAGTCATCACCGGACTGACGGCGATGATTTTATTCAGATCATAGATAACATCCTGCTCCCGGCGCAGATAGTCCAGTTCATTCCTCAGACTTATATTTTCCAGGGCCTTACTCAAAGAGGCCTTGATCTTAACCGCGGTATAGGGCTTGATGACAAAATCAAAGGCCCCCTGCTTAATGGCCGCCACCACCAGTTCAGCTTTTTCGGTGTTGGAGGTAATCACCACCGGCGTACAGGGGCTTATTTTTTTGATCTCCACCAGGGCGGCCAGCATGGACTCATCACCGCCATGAAGATCGAGAAGAATAATATCAAACTGCACCATTTTAATCTTCTTGGCCAGATCGCGGCTGCCGGTGCAATAGCTGACCTGGTATTCAGCGGCCAGTACCTCGGAGAGAAAATCACGCCATTTCTGTTCCGCGTCTATTATCAAGATGGAGCGCATTTTATTATTTTATTTTCCACAGGCTGTCTGGCCTGGGCGGGAATGTTTCACGCCATTTAACATTAAAAACCTTGATCTCTTGATTAAAAAAATCGGCTACCACCACCTGATGTCGTGCCCCTAACACAATATCAACGGGATAATTAAACCATTCCGCCCCCCAGCCCCGGCCGCCGAACTCATGACGGAATTTACCAGTAAAATCATATATCAACACCTCATGACGCATGTAGTCAACCACATAAAAGCAGCGTCTGCCCTCATCAATACACAACCCCCTGGGCCGACTGAGTTTACCCTTGGCTCCCCCCTTAACTCCAAAGGAGAAAAGAAAATTTTCCTTCACGTTAAAGGCGTAAATTTTAGAGGTCTCCTCACTCAAGAAGAACAGATTCCCCAAGCTGTCGGAAATAACATCCCTTATATAAGCGGTGTCCGGCGGCGTATCAAGACCGCTGAAAAAATACTTCCCTTTTTTATCAATAGCAACGTGGAACCAGCGCAGAAAATTACCGTCCCGATCCAGCACCAGCACCTTTTTGGAGTGCAGGCCGGTCACATAAAAACGGCCATTGGTGTTGATGATTATCTTCTGGGGGATAAAACCGGCGCTGTCAGGCATTTTAGAGACGGCAATCACCCGCTCCGGCATAAAGGCGCCATTTAATACCGTAATTCGGGGCAACGAACCAACGGCACCAGCCTGGGTGATATATATCTTACCATCCTTACCGATAAAACCACCCATGGGCGAATCAATACCACGGCCTTTACCAAGTGAATTCTGGGGGAAATAATCCGCTCCATAAACAATTACCCGATTATTCACCCCGTTGATGGCATACAGCTCATCCCGATGACGATCATAAAAAAGAGCGGACGGCATCCTAATCTTTTCGCCCCGATCATCCTTGGCAATTATTGTCACTACCGCATAGGATAGATCCTTATCCTCAAGATTGGTTTCAGCAAAGACACTACGCGCAAGAGGGCTCTTCTCCTCCTTCTTCACCGCCTTGAGGCCTGAGGCAACGGCCTTTTGTTTAGCCGGCGCCTTGATTTCAGTGCTGCCGGCCGCCTTAAAAATAAAGTTTTCCTCCCCGGCTCCGGCCCCGGCCTCTTCCGCTCCTGGCTCTGCCGCCGGTGAAGCCCTGTGAATTGGCTTAACCGCCGCGGAAATCGTCTTTGCCGTCTTTGCCGTCTTTGCCACCGGGGCTGCCGACGGTAATGCCGTTTTCACAGCCCCGCCTTGTTCAACATTAACGGCTTCTACTTTATCTGTTTTATTTGTTTTGCTGACCGTCTCCACGACAGTCGACACGTCCCGGCCTTCAGCGTTCCCGGAAATCCGGACTATCCTTTTTTCAAGGACATAAGCCCGCATTACCAGCAGGCCGGGATAGAAACGGCGCAGGGCATCCGCCAGCTCAACCGCCCTTGAACGGCTGGTAAATCGGCCGACCCTTAAAGTAAAGTAACTGCCAACCATTTCCACTCTCAAATCAGGCAGTGAAGTTAGGCGCTTATGGCGTCTTAATCGTGCATAGGCCCGCAGAGCCGTTTTCTTTTCTTTAAAGCTGGCGGTCTGCAGGGTAAAGAACTCCTTCCCGCCTGACTTGGCAGCAGAAGCAGCTTTATGCCTTGTTTTATAATCGGCAGGCTTAGAGATTTGAGCAATAGCCTTTACTTTATAGCGCCGACTGGTAATCACCCTGATCTTTTTCGCGGCCGGATTTAAAGAGCTGACCTGCCGCCGACCAAGCGAGACAGCGGCAGGCTTACGGCTTATCCGCCCATTATTGTCCACCCCGCTGTTCAGAACCTCATAAAGTTCAACGATTCTTTCCGGCCTGATATAAACCGCCATAATACGACCACGAATCCTCCCCCCGTGCTGTTTCATAAATCCCCTAACCTGCTGCCGGGTATTAAAACGGCCGGCCCGTACGGTAAAGAAACTTTGAACTCTTTCCACCCTGAGCCATGGGAGAGGGAAACGCAAACCCCGCAGATTGTTGATCTCCTTATGAGCTCTATGCTCATTTGCGAAACTTGCTAACTGTATGCTGAAAAATTGTTTCCCGGCCAGAGCCGCGGTCAAAG
>DRPV01000173.1 GCA_011330685.1 Desulfobacterales bacterium | reverse complement strand
GTCGCCATTTTTGTAATATCGGCAGCCTCGGCAGCAATTGTTTGGCGCAGGGAGGGGGAATCCACCGTATAGCGGCTGGCCTTAAACAGCATGCGGTTGGCAACAAGGCGGTCATTTTGCCGCCAATGGTTGAAAAAGCTTAAGTATTGGGCGGCCAAATTTCTTCGGCACTCGTCAATTTGTGCCGACCAGGGATGGTCAAGATTTATTGCTCCGGCAAAATGCTCCTCCATCTGCTTAAACTGTGAGCGGTGGGCGGCGATCGTGCCGAGATAAAAAGAAATTTCGGCCGAGTCGGCAGGCTCAGGGAAATAATCGGCAATTGTCTTTTCAAGGAGCACATATTCACCGTTCTGGTGGTAGAGCCTGAGGAGTTTCAATACGGCCTCTTCCCTGGGAGAGCCTTTATGCCTGGTCAGTGCCCTGAGCAGGGAATCCTCCTGTCTGTAAAAATTCGTCAGGGTCTTTAACTGGCTGTTAAACGGCGTTAAAACATGGCGGCGCACTTGGTTAATCAGCGCAAAACGCTGGATGGCCTTGCGCAGCCATTCAAGGTACTTCTCCGGTTGTCCGGCCAGTTGCTGAATCTCGTTATTGAGCCGTTCACTTTGGCGCAGTCCCTCTATGGTGGACTCATCGAGCAGGGCCCAGACCTTGGCCTTGTCAAGTTTAGTGTTTAGGGTATCTAACTCCCCAATTTGCCGCTGCATATCCGCAGGCAGCGATTCAAATTTATGGCAGGTGATATTCTGTTCAATAAGGTGATCCGTTTTCTTGCTGAGTGTAGTAATCTTGCCTTCTAATAGGGCCATATCTTTTTTAACGCCGTTGATAGTTTTCAGCATCCTGGTCAGCGTTTCAACCATGCGGCGTCTGGTCGGCATTTTGCCCTGTTTTTGGGTCTTGCGGAGTAGTTCTTTAACATTTAACTCCTGGTTGCAGTAATCTGCCAATACATCCCGCAGGGGCAATTCATCAGTCCCCTTTATACGAACGCCGCCCTCAGTCGCATTTATAAAATGGCGCTCTTCCCTGGCCGCCTCTATAGCATGCTCTAAATTATTTTTATGGCTCAGCATACTGCGATTGGTTTTAACCTCGCCATCCCCGCCATAGCCCTCAGCCATGATATAGTCAGCATTATTTAAATTATCCCGGCTGGTTAGAGAGGTGTGTTGCACATGCCCCGTCTCACCTGAAAAAGATAGATCCTGGCCGACAAAGACAATGGGGGAACAGCCCAGGGTGTAGGCGGTTATGAGGTTGAGTTGGGCCACCGTACCGGCGCCGCCGGTGAGCATCTTGCCGCCGAGCATGTCGTTAAACCACTTTTCCATATTCTTGGCGGCGAAGGTCCAGTAAACCTGCCTAACCGGGAAATTCTTGGTAACCTGGGGCGTCAGCCAGGTGGAACAGACCAGAGATGTCTCGCGAGACTTACCGGCAACATCTATTATTTTTTCCAGGGTGATATCCTGCATATCAATGGAGGTGGTAAAATCAGGGATTACGCCGTGGGTAATCAGGGCCGGTAAAGCAGTATCGGCGGCAATGATTACCGCTCGGTTTTTGGCCTTAGTCAGCAGATGAATATTTTTATTCAGGGAGGGGCCGCCAGCCACAATTATAGCGGGGATACCGGTACAGGTTTCTTGAATATTCTCTAATAATTGCTGATGATGAATGGGCGCTAAATTGCGTAGACGGTTTACGATAAATTTACCGCCATACGCAGTAATGGTATTGCCGTCTATATTGAACTCACTGCCGTGTTTGTAAACCTCATCATGCAGATTCTGGTAAGCCTCCGGGGCTATACGGAAGCATGGAGTATGCCTTAAAACATACGTGCTCTCTAAGCGTAACGCTCTGGTCATTGGAGCTAACACCTCAGCGGCATTAATATCTGGGCCAATGGCGATAATTACCTGTTTGGAGGTAAGAAGGGTTGTTAAATCCAGGGCGTGCAGGGCCTGAATGAAGATTCCTGTTTCTGGCTCAAAGACCAGTAGCTGCCGCAGATGCCGGCGGCTTTTGAGCATGGCCTGCGGGGTATAGCCCAGTCCCATACCCATGAATATTGCCACGCCTGTAGCCTCTTCGGGTACAAGCCGGTAATAATTCTGCAATTCGGCAGCGGTATCTACGCAATCATGCAGAAAGATTTCTTCAGCGTCTGCGGTTTGAACCAAGAGGTTGGGACGGCCGTCTTTTGCGAGTCTGAACTCTCCAGTTGGTTCAGCGTTGTAATCCATTACTATCTGCCATACCTTGGGATGATGCTCCTGCAGCAGGGCAAGATTTTGTTGAAAATAGTCGTGTTGCAGTACCATTTTTAAATCTCCCCCCTATCCATCTTAAAGGTGGCCGCGCTGTAATTAAAGCTCACATCATTTTCGTGCCTGGACATTTCTTTTAGGTCAACGATAACTTCAGCATCATTTAATTGTTTACCTATATTCGTGTGTCGTTTGTAGCCGCCAGTTTTTATCAGGCTGTTTTCCTCAAGGCCAAGCTGTAGTGCCTTATTCGCCTTGTCGGCGCATTTTTTTATCTCACGAGTCACCTCTTCATCTGACATTTTGGTCATATTCAGGCATATATCCTGTCGTTCCGTGATGGAAGTCAGATATTTATCTTCATCGCTAATAAAGCCATGTTCCCTGGCGTATTTATACATACCGGTATATGGCAATGGTAAGAGGTAGCCGATACTGGGGTATATATCGTTATTCATGCATAAATCAAACGTGGCCTGAATCGATTCCGGGGTCTCAATTGGATAACCGACTACGATGCTCACATTGCAGGTTATGCCAACCTTTTTAAGGATCTTTATCTGCTCAACAAAGAATTCCGGCTTTACGTGTTTCTCCATCATTTTTAAGATTGCCGGGTCACTGGACTCAAGGGAGAAGCCAACGGCGGTACAGCCCGCTTCTTTCATTTTGTGAGCTACCTTTAGACGCCGTTCGTAATCTCTTTCCGGATTGCCGAGCAGATCGGTTCTGATAGCGGCGCTCCAATGGAATTTAAGTCCGGAACTTAAAATTGCGTTGGTCATGTTTTCCACCTGAGACAGGGAGGCAAAACTTAGATCATCCCAGAAATTAATGTATGTTGCCCCGTACAGATCTATATTCCGTTTTACTTCATCTAAAATATTGTCCGGACTTCTGAAACGATAGGGGTCATCCCAGAATACATAGTGACAGAAGGTGCATTTATTGATGCAACCCCTGGCTGTGCTTACCGGCATACTGATTTTACTATGTTCTTTTTCCCTCTCCCCGAAGGTAAGGCTGCCGGCTCCCTGCGCTTTGACAAAATATTGATCCAATTCGAAAAAATCCCATTGCACCATGGGTAAATCATCTATCTTGCATGCCCTGCGGCGAGAGGTTTTGATAATGTTACCCGATTTATCACGATAGGCAATTCCTGCGATTTCAGAAAGAGACGCGTTACATTCAAAGGCATCTAAAACAGCCGCACAGGAATATTCTCCTTCCCCAATCACAACCACATCTGCCGGTACATTTTTCAGAAAAACCTCGTGGCAGGAACCGGCAACAGAATTACCCACAATAATTTTGGTATCTGGATGGTATTGTTTAATGGTTTTTGTCAGCCACTTAACCCATTTATAATGCGTTACTATGGTGCCGTAGAGAATTACATCGTATTTATTATTACGTATGTAATTCTCTACATAATTATCGTCATGTTCGTGAATATCAATATCTAACAGATCAAATTCGTATCCCTGTTCCCGCACAAATGTCATTACACAGGCAAGACCCATTGGGAGAATTTTATAAGACCCGCGCCTTAGACATGGATTAATGAACAATAATTTGTTTTTTTTCATTAGAGTCCTCACTTGGTTAATTTGAGAAAGCAAATCCTTTTTTTATTTTACGGGCTTATTTTTGCTCAGGCTGCAGCAACATGTCCCATGACAGAGGACTGCCCCTTTTAACTTGTTGTTTTATGCGACAGCCAATAATTAAATCCTGATATGCCGGGCTTAATCCCAGGCCGGGGCGGATGGCGCGGACATTGGTATTGTTTAGCGTCGCCCCAGCTTCAAGGTCTTTTACTATGTACAGGGAGCGGCGGTGTGTTCGGGAAGTTTTTTCATTTTCTCCGGCACCATATCTGATTGTACCCACCGCCTCGAAGGCCTGGCCTGCCTCACGGATCAAAGTTGTCATTTCGTCCGGTTCCGTGGAGAAGGCAGCATCCGGGCCGCCCTCTGAGCGGTCAAGGATAAAATGTTTTTCAATCATGCAGGCACCCAAGGCCGCCGCCGCTATTGATACACCGAGCCCGGAATTATGATCGGAGAGACCAGCAGGGCATGAAAAAGCCTGGCTCAGGTGGGCAATAGTTGCCAGGTTGGCATCGGCGGCCCTGGCAGGGTAGGAACTGGTGCATTTGAGCAGCACCACGCCGGTGCTGCCGGCATTCATTGCGGTTTGGACGGCTGCTTCTATTTCTCCCATGTTTGCCATACCACAGGAGATTATGAGCGGTTTGCCGGTGGCTGCCACCCGGCGGATAAGGGGCAGATCAATAATCTCAAATGAGGCAATTTTATAACAGGGCGGGTCAAATTCTTCCAGAAAATCGACTGCCGTTGCGTCAAATGGGGTGCTGAAACAGATCAGACCCAGTTCTCGGCAGCGTTTGAATATGTCCCGGTGCCACTCCCAGGGGGTGTGGGCTTCCTCATAGAGTTCGTAGAGGTTGCGCCCATACCAGAGGCTATTGGGATCGCCTATTACAAAGCCCGGCTTCTGGGAGTCGATGGTCATGGTATCGGCGGTATAGGTCTGGATTTTCATGGCCCAGGCTCCGGCCCTGGCAGCGGCTTCCACCAGTTGCAGAGCC
>DRPV01000172.1 GCA_011330685.1 Desulfobacterales bacterium | reverse complement strand
GAGTGAAAGAATGGAATAAAGAATCAATGGAAAGAGGCCTGCGGCAGGGCATGCAAAAAGGAGCTACACAACTTTTAATACGTATGCTCGAAAAGAAGTTTGGGGCTCTGCCTCAAGAATTTGTGCTGCGCTTAGAACAGGCAGACGAAGAGCAAATTATTGGCTGGTCGGAGCGAATCCTGTCGGCGCATACTCTTGGTGATGTTTTTGGGCATTAAGATAAAGTTTAGGCTGATAGGCTGACTCTGCCTAAGCAGAAGGGGACGTTGTTGATTTATTGACTTAGCGCGATAAGACTCTCCACTTTATCATCACTAGAAGAAATAAACCTGTTGCAGCTCTTGTAAGCCTTAAAGATTTGCAGATTATTGAACAATACGAAGAACGACAAGGGCTGCTGGCCGTGGCTGGGAAATGGCCGGAGTTCGATGATGTTAGATCCTCCATTGAGGATCTGGCCGCACTTCGAAAATCTGGCGGAAAGGGACGCGATGTTTCTCTTTGACACAGATGTCATCACCAATATTTTAAAGAAAAGGCCTTCTCCCAGACTACTTGGAAAAGGTAAACGGCAGTTATGCGTCTACGCGGTAACGGGTATTGGGTTCCCGGTTTTATTAGACCATGGCATAACAGTAATACCTGCGCGATCATACCCCCTGTCACCACCATATATCAGGATTGGCGGCCCCGCGTCGTCTCCAGCCAGTTTTAACCATTTGAATAAGCCCTTATACGAATCACGGCTCAAGGTCTGGCCGGATTTAACTTCAATTGGAATCAGTTTGTCACCCTGGTCAATGATAATATCAACCTCATTTCCCGTATTATCGCGCCAGAAATAAAGATTTGAGTTCTGCCCTTGATTAAAACGTTTTTTTAGATATTCACTCACCACCCAGTTTTCAAACAACGGTCCTCGTGCCGGATGAATGGAAAGTTGAGCTTCGTCGTGGATATTGAGTAACCAGGCAGCCAGGCCTGTGTCATGAAAATAGAGCTTCGGGGTTTTAACCAACCGTTTATTAAAATTTTTGTAGTGTGGCTTGAGCAGGAAAACCAGATAACTACTCTCCAGGATGGATATCCATGATTTTGCCGTATTATGTGTTATTCCACATTCATTTGCGAGATTACTCAAATTTAACAGCTGACCCACCCGTGCAGCACACATCCGTATGAATCGCTGGAAGGTACTCAGGTCTTTAATGTTAGTTATAAGGCGGACATCCCTTTCAACATAGGTTTGGACATAACTTTTATACCAGATGGCCGGCTGCAGCTTTCTATCGTAGACCGGCGGGTATAGTCCCTGGAAAAGAAGTTGATCTACAGTCCGCGGGGCACAATCTGCCTCCTGCAACTCCTGTAGTGTAAATGGCAGAAGTTCTACCAGCCCCACCCGACCGGCCAGACTTTGGGTAATTTCTTTTAAGAGTCCGAATTGCTGTGAGCCGGTCAAAATAAACTGTCCTGATTGTCGATCAGCATCAACTCTACTTTGCAGGTACGAAAAAAGTTCGGGGCAGCGTTGTACTTCGTCGAGAATGGCCCCCTGTGGAAAACGTTGAAGAAAACGGCGTGGATCCTGCTCGGCAAAATCTCTTTCATCAGGATCTTCAAGTGATACGTATTGTTTGTCGGAAAAAACGTCTCGCACCAAGGTCGTTTTTCCTGACTGGCGAGGACCGGTTACGGCAACCACATAGAATCCGCGAGCTAATTCCAATAATATTTGATGAGCTTTGCGTTTTATCATATTTGATGAATAGACATTTTCTTACAAATTGTCAATTTAATTTACAATCTGCAAGAAGGAACAGAAGGGGACGTTGTTGCTTTATTGACTTAGCGCGATAAGTCTATGCCCTTTTTGACTTTAGACTGGCGGCCCATTATTACCTACCTGTACTCGTTTTTTCTCCTATTTCCCCGCGGACTCCATAGCCGATCACGATAACAGCTATAAAAATCTTTTCTCTCATGCCCCCTTGGGAGTGGGTGTAGTAATTTAACCTGCCCCCCCAGGATGTCTTTGTGCCTTACAACAGCAGACCGGCGGCCCCGAAGAGAGCCGTCTGTGGATTTTTAATCACCCGCACCGGAATATCGGCCAAGAGATCATGTAAGACCCCGCGGCCGATAAAGGACGGCATAAAAAACCGGTTGAGAAGAGGCATGATACGGGGCGGAATGCCGCCGCCCACAAAAATACCGCCGGCTGCCAGAACCTTTAAGGTCAGGTTGGCGGCCTCGGCGGCCAGCAGGGAGACAAAGAGCTCCATAGTCGCCAGGCAGAGTTCTGACGGGGGCTCAGTCAGGGCCGCTGCGGCAATGAGAGGCGCCGGATCAGCGGCCCTGGATATGGCGGCGTTATCCTCTGCTGACGGCCAGGCCTGGCGCTGCCGCAGAAATTCATAGAGCAGAGGAATACCACGGCCGGAGCACAACATATCATTACTGATTACGGCATAGCGCGGCCGTAGATAACAAACCAGCTCATCCTCAAGGGCGGAGGCCGGGGCGAAAAGGCTGTGCCCGCCCTCTGAGGCATAGGAGCGGTAGGCACCGTTCTCCCAAAGCATAAAGGACTCACCAAGGCCGGTGCCGGGAGCAATGACCGCTCTGGGAGCCCCGGCCTGTTCACGGCCGGGATT
>DRPV01000171.1 GCA_011330685.1 Desulfobacterales bacterium | reverse complement strand
AGGCGCATGGCCACGAGGGAGAGGTGCTTTAATTGATCCACCACCTCAGGCATGGTCTCCTCGTTTAAATCCATACCCTGCAATTTAAGCGATATATCAAAGGCCAAAGTACGCAGTATCTCGTTGACCAGGTTGCCCACCTGGCCCTGGGGGGCGGCGCCTAATTTGCCGATCCACATTTTGGCCACCTCGCGGGACTGGGCGACCTTGGCCCCGGCCTCCCGCATCTTGAGGTCATAGCGGTTAACGGCGCTCTTTGAGATCCTGGTCTCTTCGCCGTTTTCGGCCAACAGCTTATTGATACGGGCCGTAACCTCTAACTGGGTGACTCGTTTATCACGCAGCAGCTCATGGAGTTGAGCCAGGATGTCATCCGGCAGGCGGTCGATGGTGGATGGGGTGCCCATTTACTTAGGCCTCCGGCCCCGGCCGCGCCACGCCGGGGATAATGGCCTGCCCGTTGGCGGTATCAAAGCCGCGCTGGGTGAGTTTGGCCACCTGCAGATAATCAGCCACCGTCCTAACCGTGACCAGACCCTGCTCCATGAGCCAGGCTAAGTGGGTGCGCAAGCCGTCTTTCGAGAGCTGGTAACCAAACTCGTTTATCAATTTGCGGAGGATGGTTTCGTTAAGATCATAGCCTGGATCCTGAGCCAAAAGCTGCAGGATGGTCAGGCGTATGCTCTCGGCTTGTAAAGCGCTGAAACTTTTATGACTCATTCTGATACCCTCAAATGATGCTGATTTAACAGATCCACCGCCCGGTTAATGCCCTGCAGCCGCCCGGACAGCTCTGATATATTGGCGTTAAGATCGGCAAGATCTTTTTGACTCGGCAGATGTTTGTAATCCGCCTCCAAGGTGGTTGTGCGCTCCTCGTGACAACTTAACCGCTCGGGTATTTCGGTCTCCAATTTGGTTATCCTCTCATCGGTACGCCTGTTACTCATGGCCCGCTTGACATACAACCCATAGCCGCTTGACATCAGGCCCTGGGCGATGGTCACATAAAATTGCATGGCGGCATAGTTTATACGCAGCATCAGCCCTCTTCTCCGGGTCTGGCTGCCAGGCGCTCTTTGGCGGCCTGGCAGTCAACGCACAACGTCGTCCCCGGTTGCGCTAACCGGCGGGCGGCGGGGATCTCGGCCTCGCACCAGGCGCAGTACGGCAGCGCCGGAAAGGCGGAGCCCGGTGTCTCTGCGTGCCGGTGGGTCGCCAATGCGTCGGCATTGAGCCTGGTCTGGTAGTCCTGGGCTATATCACCCTCATCCATTGGTTCTCGCATTATTTGCCGCCGCCTTTAATCGCGCGAATGGCCCCAGCCAACAGGCCGCCATTGTTATCACCAGCGGCGGCCCGCTTGGCCTTGCCGCGATGCCAGGTGGCAACGCCTAAGATTGCCCCCCAGCCCATCCAGATAAACTGGGGCACGGGTGGCACGGGGCGGCTCATAGCCGGCAAGACAAAATAAATCAGCACCACGGCAATACCGTAGAGGAAGCCGTTAAAGGGCCGCCAGGAGTATTGCGGCCAATGCTCGCTCTTGGCCTCGGAGCGCATTGTAGCGTTCACCGTGGCCAGATTGGCGGCCTCAACCTGCTTGAGCCTGAACTCGTGATCCATGGCCTTGGTCTGCAGCGCTAACAACAGCTTGGGATCAGCCTGTATCTTTGCCGCCACCTGAGCCATGGGGGTATCTTGCGGGTCGCCGGTAACGCTCCGCATCAAGGTGTTAATGAGACTGCCGGAGCCGGGCACGATTAGATTAGCCACGGTGGGGGCGATGGAGGCGATACCGTCGCAGATTGATGACAATATTGATTTATCAGCCATGGGTGGGCTCCTTAATAGCTCCAGACGCGGGGCCGGGGGTAAGCCGGGTGCGGCAGATTGTCGATGTGTAAAAAGCGGCTCTCCATTGGGCCGCGCTGGCTGACCCCGAGGCCGGAAAACCCGAATTGCAGGGCGAGCAGGAGCAATTTATAGGCCGCCGCGTCGTGGATTTTTATATCAATGGCGCAGCCCGTGGTATGCGGGCCATGAGCCCCGGTATGGCTAATTTTGGTGTTATGGGCCGGGCAGCGGTACCCAGAGGTGACAATCATGGACGCACCGTAAGCGGTACGCAGATCCTCAAATTTTTTAAGAAAATCGGCATCCATCAACGCCTGGCCGCAGCCGCAGCGGCAGCGCAGTTCGGTGGTGGAGAAATGTTCGGAATGGTCGGGCATAGTTTTTTTTCAACCGAGACGGTTTGCTCCTTTAATTGACATGTATATTTGCCCCAACCCAGCGGGCCAGGCAGCTGACTGCAAATAAAGCGCCGAACAGCCAAAATCCTTTGCTCATTACGACAAGGAACCAAAAAATAATCTTAGTCATATTGATCTCCTTTTGGAGTGTATTGATGCGGCTGCGCATGGCGTTGCTCCCGATTCCGTTAAAAGACGGCGGCGCGGGACAGCCCCGCGCCGCCTATGGAAAAAAGGAGGTTTACAGGGTCACTATAGGGGGTGGGGATGGATTAAGATAGCTGCAGGGGTGCATGTTGCAGAGTGCAGGGGGTGGGTGGTGATGACAGAAAACAACCAGAAACCGGGGCCGTGGGACAGGCACGGATGTAGGGGCGGGTTTGAAACCCGCCCTTACAACCAGCCCGTACAGGTGTGTTACAGTTTAATAGCCGCCTCGTTAATGGTGCTTTCAATGACGTTTAATATCTGGGCAAGGCCGAATACGCCGCCCTCCGACAGGCCTGGATCGGCGGGATTGCTACACATGGCCCCCGACACCTCGGAGAGGAAGCAGGTGACGGCGGCCGCGTTGTTTAAGAGATCCACGGGGGCATCATCGGGGAAGCCGAATACCGATTGCGCCATGGTCTACGCCTCCATTCCTGGGAGCATGGGCTGTACTTTGGCCTGTAACTCTTTGAGGTTTACTGGTGGGGCTATGATCCCCAGGTTCTCCATGCGGCGGAGATGTTTCCGCACCGTGTCTTTGTGGAGGTTGGTCAACAGGCAAACCTCTTTACGGCTAAGACCCAGACCCATGTAGCGTTTTATGTTACCCCAGAGTGGCCGAGCTGTGAGAAGTTCGTCAAGAAGCTGTTTGCTTGATTGGAGACCTTTTTCCATCTGGTTGAAGGCTTCGATATAGGCAATTTGGAATTTATAAGCCTTGGGGCCGGAGAAACGCATGGCAAGTAGTGTAAAGCCGTCCCTTGTTAGTTCGTACATGGGTTGTTCTTTGTTTTGTTCGTTAACATAAGAGGACGGCCGAAAGTTCGACCGTCCGAAATCTGACGGACATTCAGGGGTATTGATCAGCTTTCGGATAACTTCGATAACGTGCTTATGTTTTTTGTCAAAACTATTGGCAACGTCAAGTGAGGTGGTAAGGACTTCATCTTCTTTAACCGTGAGGTGCTTCTTGATGGTGGAAATTTGTTTTTCATACATAGCGTTTCTCCTGATAAAAGAATTAAAAATTACGCCCTGCGCTTGCAATCGCATAAAAAAAGGGCGAACCATGCGGGTTGCAAGACCGGCTACCAGGAACCGGCAGGCACAGGGCCTCCCGCATGGCCGCCCAAAATGGAGAAGCCATGCTGTGGACACAAAAAAACCGCCTAAAATTGGTGGCGGTGTGTCCGCCTGGTAACATCGGGCTTGCAATCCCGGTCACGGATTTTGCCGTGACAGGAGTAGCGTACCCGAAGTATAATAATTTTGTCAACATTTTTTATTTCACAATAATTCCAACCTTGTGCTACTCTGGAAACTGCTAACCAACCATTTCCCATTTAGTTCAAAACCTCTTCAAGGGAACAAGGAGAAAAAAAATTATGTCTGGTCTATTTGCAACAATCAAAAAAATCTTTGTAGGTTCAACCACCACAACTACCACTATTGCCAGTTCTGCCGGCGGCACCCTTGCGGATAGCCCCGTCCCAAAAAAACAAACCGTAGTGTTGCAGAACAACGATGCCATGTGGCACCTTTCTGCTGCAAGAAAGGCCGAGGAACAAGGTGATTTTCTTGCAGCTCGAATGGGATATCTTAAATGCGTGGAGACGCTCAAGCGTGATTCGGACACTGTTGGTTTAAATGAAGCCACAAAAGAGTATGAGTGCTTTGTCAAGAGAGACCCTATCTTTGAAAAGCTCCTCTCTACATTGCTTCCGTTTATTAAAGCCAACCCCGGTACCCTCCAGTCCGAAATTACCAAGAAGGCCGACTCTCTTGAATGGCCTGCACTCTATAATCATAATCGTCCTGTATCACGTGAAGATATCTATTACGCCTTGTATTTTGCGGACAAATTTGGCGACCTACACAGAACCAAAAAAGGGCGATCATATGAACTTCGTGTTCCAAATTTATAACAGGCCACGAGATCCAACATATTTTTCATACCCCGTCTAACCAGGCGCTTCAGGTGAAAACCGGAACAGCACCGTTTTCACCTGAGCTATATCGTTCTCAAAGAGGCTATTCGCGAACCGCCCTACATTGCCCCACCATCAAAATAAAGACATCTGCCGCTCATCCACCTCCACCCGCCCTAAAATATTATAGGCCTGGCGCTCGCCAACCCCGTATTTCCGGGCCAGATCAACCACGATGATATCCCCCTTGTCGTATTCAGCCCGCATGGCCCGATCCCGGAGCCTGGTCCACCATTTTTTAATGCCGTAGATGCGGAGGGGAGTGCCGTTAAAGGCCAGGGCCACCTTGATGGCCAGTTTAATGCCGACAATCTCGGCAAGCAGGCGCAGATCACCGTGCAGCTCCTCTATATCCGGCAGGGCGTCGTCGGGTATCTCGATCCCCCGGATTCTGTTTTCCATTATCTTAATTACGGTTTCTGCCTGTCCTGCCATTTCTTTAGGGCCTCTATCAGCCGATATTTATGGGCGGCGCTGCACCACTCCAGGCGGTCAACGCCGGTCATCCGTTTTACATAGCGGGCCAGAGCCAGTTCTGAGGGATTTTTGATAATCCCCTCCTTGTGCATGGTGATCCACAGGGCGCGTATCTTGCGGCTCTGAGGATCGTGGGCCATGTGGGTGCCTGATTTGGCATTTTTGGGCGGTTTGGGCCGCCAGCCCTTGGAGCGGAAGTAGTTGAGCAGCACGGTCACCTGGCGTTGGGTAAGCTCCTTGGCAGATTCGGCCTTAAACTTCCAACGCAGGATATCGCGGTAGTTTTCCTCGGTGAGACCCAGCTCGTTTAAGGCTATATGGATCTTGGCGTAGTCTTTATTTGTCGGCATCCCAATCCTCCTTAATGCTGGCCAGGGGGTCGATGGTTGCAAAGGAGACCGGCCGGCCATGAGCCGCCCCGGGCCGGGTATGGGTCGCCTCCTGGTTCCTGGTTCCCGACTCCTGCTGCTTGGCCGCCTGATCTGCCAACCCCCAGGCCACCTGGCGCAGATAATTATGGTTCTTTAACGGCCGTTTAATGGCGTTTTGACGCTCCACCATCTCATCCATAGCCGCGGCCCATATCCGGGGCGGGCAGTTGCGGTCTATCTGGCCCTGGGTTGATACATAGCCCGCCTCGCAGAGGGCCTTGATCTCGCCTGCCAGGCGCAACACCTTTTTCCACGCTAACGCCGATTTAACGGGCCGGAACAGGGTCAAATAATGCATGGTGGAGATATGCAGGGGGGCCGGCAGGGCCGCGATGGCCATAACCGCCTCGCGGGCCACGGCGTCGTTACTCCAGATATCGGCGGAGGCAGTGGCCCCGCATGATGGGCATACAAGTTTCATTTTACGTTCCTCACGATTTTTCTATGTTGGCAGACACCGCACCACTCGCCTTGGTTCGCCAGGCACCAGGACAACGGGCAGTCCATATCTTTCGGATAGGCCCGGCAGCCCTGCAGCTCCTTTTCACGTTTTTCCATCTGTATTCTGCCCTCCGGAGTCTTAGCTTCGCTCCGCTTACCTGTATTCTGTCTTCTGAATGGCCGGCTCATCAGTACCAGGCCGCCACGCCTGATAGACCCGCCGTTAGCCGGCGGGTTTCGCTTTATATCTCTGCTCTAAATTCGTCGATAATCACCCCGGCTTCGCTTGGCTCGATATCCCGCTCCTCCAGGTACTGCGCAAATTCATCCTCTTCCTGCTGTAAAAACCCTGCGATCAATTCTTTTGTGGTTGATGTCATAATGCCCTCCTTTAACCTTTTACCAGCCGTTATATCGCCGATAAATCCAGTTTAAGCGTCTGCCAGTCGGCAGCGGCGGTCTCCCGAAAACGGAAGGAGAAATACTGCTTGGTGGCCACCACGGTTACCGCCTTGCTGATTAGCTCCATGGCCTCGGTCCACACCTTATCCTTGATCTCCAGCTTGCGGAGTCCCAGGATGCGCTTAACATCCACCCGCCCTTTTTTATCCACCTTGAAGGCGTCGAAGACCACTACCCGCAGACGGCTGTCGGCCCCCTCACTCCAACGCTCAAGACAGTTATCAATCTTGGCCTTGGCGTATTGCAGACGGTCATCAAACTCTATAAACTTGCCGATCTTGAGCTCCACCCGCCGGTCTCCGGCGAAGTTAGGAAGGCTGTAATTGCCCTCTTTATTCGGCTGGATGTTATACTCAGTGATCCGGCGCTCGACATATGCCATAATCTCCCTGCCGATCAACTCTTTGAGCTTAACCAACCGCTGATGCTCAAGCTCGGCGGCCTTAAACAGTTTATTTACCACCCGCTCCCGGTCTTTTTCGTGCCGCGGGACATACTTGGCCGGTACCCGGCTGCCATCAGCGGCTATCCAGCTGCCGCTTTTGTCTTTTTTAGTCATTACGCCGCCTCCATGGCATCAGGCTCGTCATCCGGGCCGATGATGTTATAAAGCTGCTCAGTCATCTCACAATTTTTCCGGTATATTTTCTCCAGATCTACCCGGCGGACTCCGATGATTTTGCCGTCAATCACCATCTGCATCAAATCTAACAGCAACTCAGGATCAAGCGCGGCTTTATCGTTCACCAACCGGTCGCTTGTGCCGAGGATGGCCGAGGCCAGCCGCCGAATCCTTATACTGGTTTCCAAGGCCTTGTTTTTCTCCGCTATTCGGTTGCTGGGCTGCAGGCAAAACAGTTGCAGAGTATCAATGTGCTCCCTGATATTCATGGCCGCCGCGCGGACTGCCTGTATCTTTTGTTCGTGGTTTTTAATCACTTCGTTCATTTCCTTTTCCATTGTTACTCCTCCCGTATATCTGTATTATTTGCGCATCGTCTGCATGTCCTGAACATCCTCACCCGCAGGGGATTGGCGGACGAAAAGGGCTCCCGCCGCTCCTCCACACATTTACACAGCGGTACCAGCCCCAACACCGGGCAATCTATCTCCCGGCTGCTGTAAACCTCCTCAACTCGCGCTAACAGGGCATCCATAGCCCCGGCATAGGTGCCGCGCAGGGCCTGATTGACCGCCGTGGGGCTGTACCCCAACTGGCGGGCTACCTTGGCCTGGCTGCCGACCTCATCCACCGCCCTGGCTAATAAGCTCAGTCTGTCATCATT
>DRPV01000170.1 GCA_011330685.1 Desulfobacterales bacterium | reverse complement strand
GCGGAGAGCTGGCTCATATAGTCAATCAGACCTTGGCCAACCTGCGTCAGCAAAACCAAGATCTCATGCAACAATTAAAAGTGACCTGGGGAACAATGATAGAGGGGCAGAAAGCGATATTGGCCAGGGAAAAGAAAATAAACAATATGATCTCCCATATCAGGGGTCAGGTGGCACGCCAAGCTCAAAGAAAAATTTGGTTAACGGCAATGACAAGCGGCCTGGCCGGAGGGATAATCGCCGGGGGGATAATGTTTTTTCTCCTGTAAAGAGGTGGCCGTTTGATGGGCCGTATCAATTTCTGAACGACTGGTGGGTGGTGTATAAAAAAGCTGATGGTGTGGGGAAGGAGGTTGTTGAAAGATTGGCAAGGCGGATACGAGACATGATCTCATCCGAAGCAGATATATCCCCCGCTTTCCAGGATGCCGCAGATGACTATTATGCTAAAGCGGTCGCTGAGATTTTGTCGAAATCGCCCGAATCAGCTGCAAGTTTAACGGCCTCAGATATAAATAGCCTCATCTGCCAGATTATGAAACAGCGGGAGAGGCCGAACGATCAGATAAAATCTGTACTGAGCCAGTCGCCACTCGATGATGGTGGCAAGGTTAGAACAACAAACAACAAGATAGTATCAAAAATAGCCCGAGAATTGGCTCCCAGGCCGGAAGTCCATAAAAGCGAGTTTTTTTCTCCTTGAGGTATAAAACGAGCTTGCACAACAGCAGCGCCTCAATTAACCACTACGAATCAAAACCAGGTTCCTCCGTGGAAATATTGTGGTAGTCATTCTCAGTTAAAACCGTATCATACAAACCAATGCCCTCACCCGCATGCTTGTTAACACCCACATAAATGAGACTGGCGTCCTCATAGCGCTTAAATTTATAGATGGCGTCATTCATCAAGGCGCTGTTAAAAACCCCCAGGCTGACCAATAGCTCAAAGTCCTTTACATCCAGCCCGGTAACCTTTTTAAACAGCCCCGGTTCGAGTTGGGTGATAACATCTTTCAAGCATTTTTCCCTGTAATCGGTCAAATACATAAACACGGGAACCCTGGTTGCAAATTTGATCAATTTTTCTTGAATTTTCTTGCGCTTGCTCTTGAACTCTTTTTCTTCCTCGGAGAGCTGTTTCTTCTCTTTTTTACTAAGCTCCTGGTCATTTTTTTCTTTCCTGGCCTTTTTAACTGCCTCGGACTTATTGATGATCGTCTCAATGTCCTGATTTAAGGCACGGAACCCCTCAATACTCATCAATGCCTCCATGGCATCGTCGTTGTTTATCAAACGGCGCAGGGTGTCATTGTCAACATTAACCAACAGAGCGCTTTCCCAGCGTCTTGCCAACAGGGTGGCGCTGGTGCCGCTCATGGCGATATCGAGAATACCAGCGGCGTCTATCTGCTTCATACTGCTGCCGTCGTAGGCCAGAACCGGCAGAAAACTTATAAATTCCTCCACCTTTTTCTCCGGGTTTGTCTCATCCACATTCAGACGGCAACTGTAATCGGCAATCTGCCTTAAGGCGCGGTCGGGAGCAAAATCAAAGACATAACACTCCTTTTTTATGATTTCTTCTTTCGTTGGCGACAGCCCGTCCGGGTTGACCACAGTCCAGGGGGATTGAACCCGGAAGGCCGCCTGAAAATAGGTCTCAGGGCTTGATGAGTTGCGGAGCATGAAAATGCCCGTCCAGGGCCGCACCGTTACCCCGGTAGTAAGTTTGCCGCAGGATAAGGTAATGCTTTTGCTCTGCAGGGGATCGCCCATTGCGTCCAGCACCGGCGGCAGGGCCGCCGCCCCTATCCCCGCCTTATTACCGGCAGCAACTATGACCTTGTAATCGTAATAAAATTTATTCTGCCTTTTGCGTAATAAATTGCGCATGGCATGACAAGCAGCCACGGTGGGCAAAAACCAGAATGTATGGGATAACACATTGAGCAGGCGGGCATCAGAAAAGGGCATGGGCGGCCTTTTGGCCCCCAGTTTCAGATTGTCCACAGTAGCAGCCTGCATGGTTCCCCTGATGAGGTTGAGCCATTTCTGCACCTCGTCCTGATGGGTGAATTTTGCCTTTTTTCCAGTCCCTTCGGCGGCGAAAAAGATATTCAAATCAAATTCGTCAAATTCCCCCTGCAGGGCGATTTCTCTAATTTCATCCGGCATCTGGTAGGTCATCAGCACCATGCGCGGCAGGGCGGCGTAGGGGTTGTCTTCTCCCTGCCAGTTCTTCTTGGCCTCCTGTTCATCCGCGTATGTCCAGTTGAAGATCTGCTCCTCTATAAATTCGCCGGAGGCAATGGCCCTGAATGGCGTACCGGAAAGATAGAGGTAGGCGTTGGTTGTGATGGGCATAATATCCTCATCATAGTCCCGCAAGCCCTCACCTTCACCGAAGACGGCCTCTTGTTTGTCCTCAGCCTCGAAAAGTTCCCTGGCGTTCTCCCGCCAGGCACCGTAATGATATTCGTCAAGGATGACCATATCCCAATTGGTCGTGTGTACCCATTCATTTTTGGTTTTGATGCCGCCGGTACTCTTGTTTTTACCAAGATAGTCCTGAAATGAACCAAAGCAGACAATGGGCCTTGTTTTGTCCGCCTCTTCGTAGGACAAACCGTCGGGAGAGATAAATTGCCAGTCCTCAAAATCGACATGGGACGATAAGTCCTCTTTCCAAGCATTCTGCACCGCTGGTTTAAAGGTCAGAACCAGTACCTTTTTACAATCCATCTTCCGGGCCAATTGGTAGGCGGCAAAGGTCTTGCCAAAACGCATCTTGGCGTTCCAGAGGAAACGGGGTGGTTTTTCGGGCTGCTCTCTGAGCATGGTTTTAAAATAGGCGGCTGTTTTCTCCACCGCCGCCGCCTGTTCCGGCCGCATAGCAAAGGTCTGAGTGCGCTCCTGTTGCAATGAGGTTCGATTGCGCACCGCAATAATTGCCGCCCTGACATCATTCACCGTACAGGCAAACCACTCCCCATCCATGCGGGGCAAGCCCGCCTGCTGCAGGGCCTTGTGGACTTCATGATCGGAATAGGAGGTGCCATCGCCGCGCAGGGCGGATTCTTCCAGCACGATTTTGTATTTTAGGCCGCTGGTTTGTAACTGCTCTTTGACCCTGTCCGCCACCTTGCGGGTGGTATAGCCCACCTTCAGCAAGTCTGCCCGATCCGGTGCGTGCAAAATGCGGTAGGCATAGATCTTGGGTTGAATTTCCGGACGCGGAGGGAAGAATGAATCAGCCATCTTTATCCCTTAATATGTTGGGTATAAAACCCGGTTGCCAGCGGTTCATCGGCCTTGAGGATTTCAAAATAATGGCTCCAGCTTAATTTGTGAGACAGCGTCTCACATTTTGGCAAGGCAACATAAAGCTTGCGCATATAGGTTAGATTGGAGCGGCTGAACCCCTTGCCATATTCCAGGGTTAAATCCTTGGCCAGCCTGGTCAGAAGCCCACTGCCGTAGTCGGCCTTGTCTCTGCCCTGTTGCTCGAACTCGACAATATACCTGCCGATATGCCAGTAAGTCTGAACCAATATACGGTTAACGGAATGAACCGCCTCCCGGCGGCCATTGCGCAGCAGGTCTTTAATCCGCTCCTTTAGGCCCGTGTAGGTATCCAATTTAAGGTTGCCCATTGTCTGCTACTCCATGGGGCGAATTTTTGATTCGATAAAAGACACTTCATCCGGCGACAGCCCATATCTTTTGTAGAGCTTTTTGTCTGACCATTTTTGATTCATGTCAAGAGCAGGGACAAACGAATACGCATCTTTGGTGATATGGTGC
>DRPV01000169.1 GCA_011330685.1 Desulfobacterales bacterium | reverse complement strand
GCGGCAGAGTTCGTCCTATTCTAACAGTCATTAAAGATCAATATATTTTCTAAGTTGCGGGCCCAGTAAATTGGCAATTGGGGCGGGGAGCTTTTTCCAGATTTCGGCCGCCGTTTCCCGCCGGGTTGGTTCCGTTCGGCTTTTGCCGGGGGATTGCCGAGGGTTGGGGGGCGAGGAGTACCAGAGTAATGGCGCGGGTGCCGCTCCCCATTGTTTTTTAAATCTGAACGTCCCTTCATCCTCGGTTGAGCGGCCAAAATCAAATAATTTTTTACCATTATCAGCCGCGAATTTGAGGCAGTTCCAATACAAAAGCATATTCGGGGCCTGCCGATTGTACTGACGCAGGGTTGAGGCCCAGGGGATAGCTGTCTGCTCACTGGTGGACAGGATCAACCCCGCGCCTATGCATTTCCCTTCAAACTCGGTTAACCCTATTCTGGCATTAGGGCCATAATTCCTCATGACGGCCTGGAACCACTGGCGCGAATGCACTGGTGAGCCAAGGTCGCGCATATTCCGGCAGAAGACGGCATAAAAAGGTTCAACCCCCTCTGCTCCAGCCCAACGGAATATCACCCCGTTTTTTTCCGCTTTACGAATCTGGCTGCGTAATTTTGATTTAAAACTTTTTAGTAATATCTCTGAGGAGGGGGGTAAGGTTAACAGCATTCGGACTTTAGCGTTATCTTCTATGGCAAAATTCCGGTTGTGGTTAAGAGAACCTTTAATCTCGCCGCGCAGGGTTATTCTTTTTGTTTTTAATCTATCCCCAATCTTAAGCGCCTCGGCAATCAGAGAGTTCTGGATTTCTTCGTCGTCACATAAACAGTTGCCGACATCACAGAATGGCAGAGCTGTCAGGTTGTTGACCAGAAAAGGGAAATTCAGGTTAACAAGGGGTAACACCCCGACAATTTCTTTGTTTTTCCGGGCGATTAAATAATGCAGCTTATGCCCGTAAGCCTCATTGATTGCCTTGCCCCAGGCAAAAAGGTGGTATGGCGAGGCCTCTGCCCGGGCGCGGACAAAACTGTCCCATTGCTGTTGGTCTGTTGGTCTAACTGTCTGGATGGCAAGCATATTGTGAATAATCAGAGGGTGGTCTAATAAGCGGCCGGATTTTGACCAATGGGGACAAATGTAAAATCAGTCAATAATTGTTCAAATCTGGAGACGGTCTGGTCTAAGTTGTTGTAATGCCGAAATTTTGATAAGGCGCTCAGGCCATTAAGCCGGGGCTGTCCAGGGTCTATTTCCCAGGGGTGAATATAAAAGATAAACGATTCTCCGTCTCGCCGGTTGATTTTTTTGAGGGCCATTTTGGTGAACCAGTACGGGAAAAGGCGGAAATAACCGCCTCCGGCCACCGGAATTTTTCGGCCTATAAACATACTGGTTGAGATTGGATATTCAATTAAATTATGGCCTGGAATCTTATATTTGAATCTGGGGGCATCGGGAATTCCATAGCGGTCGTGGCGGATGGGGAAGATGCTGGAATCGTGGGTAAAACCTAATTCTTCCAGAATGTCTAAGGCCCATAGTGAGTTATTGGTTATTGAGTAACTTGGGGCCCGGTAGGTTAAAATCGGCTGCCCGGTAATCTGTTCCAGGATCTCTTTCGCTGCTTTGGTATCCTGCCTGAATTCTTTAGGTGTCAGCTCATAAATCAGTCGATGATAATAGCTGTGGCAGCCGATGTCATGGCCGGCGGCGTGAATATCTTTAACTAAACGGGGGAATCTTTCCGCAATCCAACCTACGATGAAAAAGGTAGCTTTGACGTTATACTTATCCAGCAGGGTCAGAATTGTCTTGGTGTTATTATCAACCCTGGCCGGATAATTATCCCAGTTTCTGTGCGGCCCCACCACTTCTTTCAGAGCGGCTACCTGGAAGTAATCTTCCACGTCGATGGTGAGGTAGTTGGCTGTTTTATTCAAAGGTTTATATTGCCTTTCACTATCTAAATTTTTCCTTCACGCCAAGGAGATCTTCTTTCGCGTTTTTTGCGAAAATCATTCTATCCCCGGATAAAAAGAAAGGCGAAAAATAAAATCAGTCCCCCTTAATTCCTTAGGTTTTCCGCAAGTCCATTAATATATTTTACAGAATTATTACGAAAAGACAAGGAGGAACGTGAACCGTTTAGTTCACAAAATGTCAATACTTTTAGCTAAGTATGAGGCTGTTTATCAAAGGCCTGAGCAGTGCTGTCGGGCCGATGTCATTGGTGTGCTGCTGAAATTTTTATTACGTTCGATGGTAGAATCAGGCGTAACGCGTGGCTGAGATATTCACATACCGCAAGTGACCGTCACCAAAGGGAGCCTGTTAATATAATATTTGTTGAGGAATTTTTTGCCTCTTTGATTAAATCGTCTGAGAAGCCTGTTCTGCTAAAGAGGCAATATGTCGGATTGTCGCTCAGAGGCAGATGGTTATGCTCTATTTTTTGATGCAGATCTCTCAAAATGGAACGTCCAACCATTTTGTGGCTCCACTTACATTCACCGGCCAATGATATTCGGTTATCGCTATCGACGCCGCATACGTCTATTTCATAATTTTTGCCCCATTGCCGACCTAATCTGACAACATCAAAATTATGAATATTCAGTTTTATGAATTCACGGCATATTTGCTCATAACAGTAAGCGATATGCGCTCTAATCAAGGGAGTGAGGCGCTTTAAAGTAAGTTCTATCTGGTCAAATTCTAAAAAACTCTCATAGGGGTAAATGGCTCCAAACCATAGTCTTATAAAAAAATCATCTACGAGGTAAATGCCTTTTTTGCTTTTAGCGGGGTTTTTCTCTAAAACCGGGACTTCTCTCCTGACCAAAAACAGGTCTTTAAGCAAATCTATATAACGAGTCAGCTGGTTTGCGGGTAGTCCGAGGCGGCTGCCAAGTTCAGATATTTTTGTAGTGCCGCTGCCCAGGGCATTGAGGATTGACCAGCATGTGTTCGGGGTTGAAATTTCTTCGTGCAATAAATATCGTGCCTCCGAATAAAGAATCCCATTCTTACTTAGAACCAGATTAGTGAGGGCCTCGGTGAAAGAGTTGTACCCCTGGAGAAGCTCCATGTAACGGGGGACGCCGCCGCTCAAGGCAAACATCTCAATTAAATCATTTTCTGTTTTTCCCGGTAAAAAATCCTGGATGTGGCGGTATGAAAAGGGGGCAAGCAATATATGCGCGGATGCCCTGCCGTATAATGGAGAGGACTCCGCCAGGGTCTCCTTGTACATCATTGAGGTCACGGAACCGCATAGAATGAAAAGGATATTATCATATCGCCACTTTTCATCCCACCATTTTTGAATATAGGAAGAGAAGGCCGGATCGGCCTGGCAAAGGTATTGATATTCGTCAATTATGAAGATGAATTTACTACCCTTGTCCCGAAAACGGTCGAAAGTGGCAAAAAGGTCGTACCAGGACGGATATTCCATCCTTTGCAGCAATGGTTCATTTAGAGCAAGTGACAGGGCAAGGGCTATGTTGGATTTGAGCGATTGCTGCCCTGCCTTGTCGGCCATGAAATAACAATGCGGCAGGTGTTGAGAAAATTCCTTTAAGAGATATGTCTTCCCCAGTCTCCGCCGTCCATACACAATTACCAGTTCGCTTTTGGGGCTTCGGTAAAGTGTGTTGAGCTGCGAGAGTTCTTTCTCCCGATTAATAAAATTATTCATACAGGAAGTATAATATTTTAAATATGAATAATCAATGGCTCAGCTATTGAAATATCTTTGGGGAGTTTGGCTTCATTTCTGTCATGTCCATTTCACCGGGTAAAATAGCCTATGTCTTTTAGGCTTCCCGCAAGTCCATTAATATATATTTTACAGAATTATTACGAAAAGACAAGGAGGAACGTGAACAGGACAGCAGCGAATTAAAAGGGTAACTGCCGTAAATACAGAAAGATATTGCCTTGACTATGGCAGTGTCCGAACGGTGTTTTTTTGCTTGGAATATTGTATAATAGAGAAAATAGAGGGAATTAGTCAGCTTATCTGGACTGACGGATAGTTTGATGCCCTCCCTGAACCACATGAAAAAATAATTCGATACTTCGAGGTGCGCCGTGCAGACAGATATCGGAGAATCTATTACCTATGAGGTCAAAAAGGACGTTGCCGGCCGCTATTTTGGCTTTCGTAAATTAATCGAAGATGACAAATTAGCCCTGCGGGAGGGGATCAGCAGACACAGCCTCATTCTGGAGAAGCGCATCAGCTTTGAGCTCATCCGTATTTATATCTTATTGAAAGATGAGGACTTAATTGAACGTTTTCTGACCATAAGCGGCTTAAATAAGCAGATGTTTTATGATCCCTACCTCACGGAGTCGGCTACTATCCGGCAACGGGTTTTTGCAGGGATAAGGCTGCGGGGCTTTACTCAAAAAGGGCGCTATAAAAATGCCGTGCTTGACTGTTATGAACGTCTGACTATCCATGTGGAGCAATATCGCGCCCGGTTCGCAGAATTAAATGATGAACAGAAGATGATCAGTGAGGAGATTAAAATATTCTACCAGAAAAATGATTTAAGCGCCATTATGGGATTTTTGAGGTCACTGGATGCCGTTGATAATCCCCTTGAAGGCGGTATGGCGCCGGCTATGGTTGATGAGATGGATGACAAACTGCGTATCTCGCCACCGCCGGCGATTGATTATTATCTGCCGCTTATGCCGCCCTTGACACCCTTGGCTGAGGTTAAAGGCGAGCTTAAAAGATTAAGCGTCCTGGCCTTTAAACGCCATAAAGACGATATCCTCGCTTTTCTCGCCGCTCACCGTGCCTCAGAGAGAGAAGTCTGCCGGAGATAATCCCAGAAGGCCTGATAATGATTGGGCATGGTGCGCTTTGTGTAGCGTATCAGATAAAAATCACGCCGCATATTCTGGCGGGGCAGGGGGATTTCGATGAACTCACCCCTTGCCAGTTCATCCTGTACTGCCAGTCGTGACAGGCACGAAATCCCTAATCCGGCCCTGACTGCCTCCTTTACAGAGGCTGAGGAGCCCAGGATGGCGGCGATTCGCTTCTCTTTAATTTCAATACCGCTCAGGGCCAGCAGGCGCAGCATGTTGACCCTGGTGCCGGAGCCCTCCTCCCGCAGAATAACTGGGCCGTCGGCGAGAGGTGTCCCCAAGGACTCGCTTTGATAGTCCCTGGCCCTGACAAAGACCAGCTCATCCTTGCTAAAGGGGCGGTACTGGAGCAGGGGGCTGTCCTTTCTGGCCCCCACCACCCCTATAAATATTTCATGATTGAGAACCATGTCCGCTATTTTTGAGGTGTCGTTAATTATAATCTCAAAGGCGGTATCCGGGTGAGCGGCCCTGAAACGAGCGGCCAGGGCGGGAAGGATATAGGTGCCGGGGATAGTGCTGGCCCCTATAATCAGATTTCCCCGTACCAGGCCGTCTTCGTAGAGAAAGTCTTCACTGAGTTTTTCCAGCTCATCCAGCAGCCGTATAACCTCGGGATAGAGTCTGTCGGCCTTGGGGGTGGGGGCTATGCGGCGGCCCAGGCGGTCAAATAAACGGCAGGAAAATTCCGCCTCTAAATTTTTTATATGCTCGCTGATGGTGGGCTGGCTGATATTTAACTGCTCTGAGGCCCTGGTAAAACTCTTGTACTGATAAACCGCGGCGAATATTTTTAAATGGTGAAAATCCATAATTCTCTGATTTTTTTTCATTCTAATCCGGGGACAGAATGATCTTTCGAGGGGAATTTATTTTCCTTCCTGATTAGACACAACTGAATTATTTCAGTTCTACGCTCAAGGCTTGATTATGAATTTGCCGGTCTTGGCATTCCAACTGTAGCCGCTGCCGAACCAGATATCTTCAATCAGATCCATGTCAATTTTCAAGCCCTTGACCTCGGAATAATCGTCATAGACGGCTAAAATCTCCTGGTCGTCTATGCGATTGTCCATATTCTTATCGGCCCAGTGGAAGGGGAGCATTTTGACCTCACTGTTACCGGTTATGGCCTGGGGGCGGCCGCCGAAACGGCGGGAGGTGATGGTGCCGTGCAGCTTCAGAACAGCTGTCCGGCTGCGGCCGGTTTTGAGGACATAGCCCAGGGTCAGCTCGCCATGTTTGATACGGCCCAGACATTTCAGGCTGCCGGTTTTTTTGTCCACTGTTACCGCGGCGGCGGAATGGGCTAATATGACTTGGGCTCCAGCGGGAATATACTCACGGAGGATAAAAGATAAGGGTGCGTGGCCGGTATTTTTGATGCGCAGCAGGACGGGGAAGGGCCGCCCTGGTACGCTGTGGGCGGGTAATATCCGCTGGGCCGAGATGCGGGGATTCATGTAGGGGCTCTGCCACCACCAGAGGGCGGCGATAATTATCCCAATGCCTATAGCCGCGATGAGTGCCAGAGGCTTTTTCCTTGAGCCTAATGCCGCTGTGGGCGGGGTAATCTCCGGGGCGGCCGAGGCTGCTGGAACTTTTTCGGCCATATTCACCGGCGGTTGGCTCGTTTTCTCCTCCTCATCGAGAATTTCGGCCAACTCAACCTGCAGGGCCTCGGCTAGTTTGAGGGCGTTGGCCTTCTTGATGGAGGGATAACGGCGGTTTTCCCAGCGGGAGATGGTATCTGTGGTTACCTCAACCGTTGTCGCCATATAGAGCTGAGTCAGATTCTGGGCCTCCCGCAATTCACGGATTTTACGGCCGTTAATCTTGACCATGGGCACTCCGCCCCGGCTTATTCTATGTTCATCCATTCGTCAAACCTTCATTGATTGCCTGTGCTGGATAATGCTGCGGGAGGGGCGGCGCAGTGTGGAATATCACCGCCGTTTGCGGCAATCTGCCAGGCAAATCAAGTTTGAACCACCTTTATTATATCTAAACGGAGCATTTCAGTTAGTATCTCAGCCAGCGGCAGCCCCACCACATTGGAATAGGAACCGGATATTTCCTGAATCATGAAGCCGCCCAGTCCTTGAATGCCATAGGCTCCGGCCTTGTCAAGGGGCTCGTTGGTGGCGGCGTAGGCCCGGCATATCTCCGGCGGCCAGTCGGCAAATCTCACCTCAGTACGAATGGCGTGGCAGACAAAAATATTACGTTGATGATTAAGCAGGCCAAAACCAGTCCATACCTCGTGGCGATGACCGGCCAGCCGGGTCAGCATGACCGCGGCCTCTTCGTTGTTTCCCGGTTTACCGAGGATGGTGCTGTTAAGCACCACCGTGGTGTCGGCGGATAGAACCCAGCTGTCGTCCTCCGTGATTAGGGCCGCGCGGGCCTTGGCGGCCGCGAGGCGTTTGACGAGATGCTCCGCTTTTTCATCGGGTTTTGCCGTTTCATCAATTTCTGTTGTCACTATCTCGAAATCCAGCCCCAGGGCGGCAAGCATCTTTCGCCGCCGGGGAGAGCCGGAGGCCAGGATTAACGGTCTCTGGGCGCGGAACAGCCTGGCTTCAGGTGATGGCGCGGCGGTCATTGTCAGGCCCGGATCGAGTAACCGCCATCCACAACAATGGTCTGGCCATGGATCATCTCGGCTGGTTTACTGCATAAAAAGAGGCTGACATTGGCCACATCCTCGGGAGATGTCAGGCGGCCCAGGGGGGTGCGGGCCAGGGCGGTATCCAGAATAATCTTGCGGTTGGGGAACTTTTTCAGGGCCTCGGTATCCACGGCTCCGGCGCTTACGGTATTGACAGTGATTCCCAGAGGGCCCAGCTCCACCGCGAGATGGCGGACGAGGGATTCCAGGGCCGCCTTGGAGGCCCCCACTGCCGTATAGTTTTCCACCGCTCTTACCGAGCCGAGACTGGAGATCGCGATAATCCGGCCCTGGCCGTCCATGAGGGGAACCGCCTGCTGGGCCAGAACGAGAAGCGCTCTGGCGTTAATATCCATGGCCCAGTTCCAATGCCGGCTGTCTAATTCCATGACAGGCTTCAAGACCCCGGAGGCGGCGTTGCTTATTAAAAAATCACAGCGGCCATATTCATCTCTAATCCGTTCAAACATGGCCTTGACATGCTTATCATCGGCGACATTGGCCTTGACGATTATACATTTTACCCCGAAGCGCTCAACCAATTCGGCGGTCTCTTCCGCTTCCCGCCGGTGACGGATGTAGTTTACTACCAGATTTACCCCGTTCTCCGCGAATTTCAGCGCGATTGCCTTGCCGATTCCCCGTGAACCGCCGGTAACCAGGGCCACCTTCCCCTTTAAATCATCCATAAAGATACTCCCTTATCCGGTTGCAACCGGCTTGTTTTCATCATTGCTGAAGCGTGATGCCCCGTGCTTTTATTGTAACTGTATTTGTGTAGATGCCGTCTCCGGCATGCCGGATTTTATGCCTTTAGTTTTATATCAGCGCATTACATTAAAATATACGGCGTTTTTTTGCTACTTTTTCGATCATTTTTTTATGGAGACCGCTTTTTTAAATGTAAATAAAGGCGGTATTTTTGGCGCTATGTCAAAAATACGCAAAAAATACCGCCAGTAAGCAAAGTAAAAGCGGCATGTTTTTTTATTTTCTTATTTGGTATTTTATTCTCATGTGGTTTCTGTATATATATAGATATTAATCGTGCTGTTTTGTCAAAGAGCCCTGGAGGTTGCCGGGGTGTGGGCGGAATAGTAGTTGTTGCCGGCTCGGCGCTGTGCTATAGCTTTTGGGCTTTCGCCCATTCGGGGGCTGTTGACTAAAATATCTGGCACGGTCTTTGCTCAGTACCCATAACGTACCAAAAATATTTAAGGAGATAGCCCATGGCAGATGATCTCGAAAAAGAGGCTGAAAACGGTGATGCCCCCAAGAAAAAGAGTAAAGCCTTACTCTTTGGTATTATCGGCGTACTTGTCCTGCTGTTAGGCGGCGGCGGTTTTTTTGCCTATACTAAATTCATGAAGCCGGCCCCGGCGGTGAGCGTGGTAAAATTAAAGCAGGAAAAGGTAAACAAAATCGGCGTCATGGTGCCTCTTGACCCCTTTGTCGTCAACCTCTCTGACCCCAGTGGCAAGCGCTACCTCAAGTTAGAGATAACCCTTGAGCTGGGAGACAACACCACGGCTGATAAGCTCAAGCCCTACACCCCCAAGATCAGGGATATGGTCATTATGTTCCTGACCAGCCTCACCTTTGATGAGGTTATGACCCCTGAGGGGAAAATCAGGATACGGGACGAGTTATTGGCCCGTTTCAATATGATTCTGCGGCCTAACAAAATTAAGAATATATATTTCACCAACTTTGTTATTCAATAGAAATGATGGGAATGATGGGAATGATAACTACACGACGAATCAACAAGCTGAAGGCCGGCAACTAAGGCATGGAACAGATATTAAGTCAGGATGAAGTAGATGCCCTGCTGAAGGGGATTTCCGGGGGGGATATTGAGGAGCCGGAAGAGACCGCTGCGCCCGAAGAGGAGCATGGTTATGCTGCTTATGATTTTACCAGGCAGCAGGGTATCGTGCAGCTCAAGATGCCGGCCATGGAGGTCATTAACGACTCCTTTTTAAGGGCTATGCGTTCCTCTCTTGCCAATACCCTGCGTAAGGTGCTTGATGTAACGGCGGTGCCCATGGAACTGGAGCGCTTCGGGGCCTTTGTCCGTACCCTGCCCGTACCAAGCAGCCTGCAGATCTTCAAGATGGAGCCCTTTCGGGGGATGGCCCTTCTCGTCCTGGAGCCCAAGCTGGTTTTTGCCCTGGTGGAGTCCTTTCTCGGCGGTACCGGAGCTCGGAATATCCGTATTGAGGGCCGGGATTTCACCGCCATTGAACAGCGTCTGATTCACCGGATCATCAATATCCTGCTGAACGATCTGGAGAAGGCTTGGTATTCACTGCATCCGGTCAAGATTCAATATGTGCGTAACGAGATTAACCCCCAGTTCGCCAAGATATGTGAACCGGAGGATATTGTTATTATCAACCGCTACGATGTTGATATGGATCGGGCCGTGGGCAGTATCACCTCCTGTATTCCACTCTCTAATCTGGAATCGGTTAAATCCAAGCTCATGACCTCATTTCAGCGGGAGAAGAGCGAGGAGGATCTGCTGCTGGCCAATACCCTGCAGGAGAATATTAAAAATATCCCGGTTGAGTTTAAGGTGGATCTGGGCTCTGTGACGATCCCGGCCGGTGATATTATTGAGCTGGTCAAGGGTGATATTATTCAGCTTAACCGCCGCCGTGATGATCTGCTGCCGGCCTTTGTTTCCGGGGTAAGAAAATATATGGGAACACCGGGGGTTCATCGCGGTAACAAGGCTTTTCTTATTAAACGCAAGGTCTTCGATCAGGAAAGGGATTAACAAGGAGAAGGACATGGCAGAAGAAAACACAACTGAAACCACGGAAGAAACGCCCGCGGCCCCGGCCGCTGAGCCGGATACCGGCACTGATGACTGGGCCGCCGCCTTGGATGACCAGAATAAAGATGACGGCGCTCCCGCCTCTTTCGATGAACTCGGTAATGGGGCAGCGGTTGGCGATGAAGAGGCTAATAACCTGGATTTCCTGCTTGATATTCCCCTGAAGGTTACCGTCGAGTTAGGGAATACCTCCATGATTATTAATGATATGCTCCAGCTCTCCCAGGGCTCGGTGGTTGAGTTGAACAAGGGGGCTGGTGAGCCGGTGGAGATCTTTGTTAATAATAAGCTCCTCGGCAAGGGTGAGGTCATCGTGGTTAATGACCGTTTCGGAGTCCGGATCACCGAGATTATCAGCCAGGCCGAACGTATTAAGAATATGGGCTGATGGCTGTTAAATCGATTTTCGCATACCAGGTGCTGCCTTTGATGCTGGCCGGCCGGGCGGCTGCCGCCTCGTCCAATCCTGCGGCTCCAGGCTCTGACACCATGAATCTGATGGCTGCCGTGGCCCGCATGGCCGGCGCCCTGGCTCTTGTGGTCGGCCTTCTGCTTCTGCTTATATATATCCTTAAAAAAAGCGGTCTGGCCCAGGGAGTTAAGGGTGGCGGTACTCGGATTAAGATCATTGAAACCAGGATGGTGGCCCCTAAAAAATACATCGCCATTGCTGATGTGGCCGGTAAATATATGGCCCTTGGAATCACCGAACATAATATTAATTTACTGACCCGGCTTAAGGCTGAGGATCTGGATGGCGATAACAGTTCCGCCGAAGGCGTTGGAGGCGGTGCTTCCTTCAGTGCCGCTTTGAAACAGGCTATTCCGAAGTTTTCCAGGAGATCACGTGGAGAAGGAAGTAATCATGAGCGGTCGAAGGCATAGCCGGCGGACGGTTTTGGGGATGGGCGGCGGATTTTTATTTCTTGTCGCTGCCGTCATTCTCCTGCTGCCCGCGAGGGGGTTGGCCTTACAGCTGCCCACCATGCGGATTGGCCTGGGTGAGACCAATAATCCCCAGCAGGTCTCCACCCTTATCGAGATTCTCCTTATTTTTACCATTCTTTCCGTTGCCCCGGCCATCCTGCTGATGATGACCTGCTTCACCCGTCTGATTGTCGCCTTTTCTTTTTTGAAAAAGGCCCTCGGCACTCAGACCACGCCGCCCAATCAGGTGCTGGTGGGGCTCTCCCTGTTTCTGACCCTGTTTATCATGACCCCGGTTTTCAGTCAGATGAACAGTCAGGCGGTGCAGCCCTATCTGAATAAGAAGATTACGGCGGAGCAGGCCTTCACCACCGGCCTTAAACCCCTCAGAGCCTTTATGTTCAAGCAGACGAGGCAAAAGGATCTGGCTCTTTTCATGTCCATCGCCAAGCTTAAAAAACCGGAAAACAAGGCTGAGGTGCCCACCTCGGTGCTGGTGCCGGCCTTTATGATCAGCGAGCTGAAGACCGCCTTTGAGATCGGCTTTGTGCTTTTTCTCCCCTTTCTGGTCATTGATATGGTGGTCTCCAGCGTCCTGCTCTCCATGGGGATGATGATGCTGCCGCCGGTTATGATCTCTCTGCCCTTTAAACTGCTGCTCTTCGTGCTGGTGGACGGCTGGCATTTAATGGTGGGCTCGTTAATTAAAAGCTTCGGGGTGTAAGACATGACTGCGCTACAGGCCATAAATTTGGGGCAGGATGCTGTTTATATCGCCCTTTTACTCTCGGCCCCTCTGTTGCTGGTCGGTCTGATTGTCGGCCTTATTATCGCGGTTTTTCAGGCGGTGACCCAGATTCAGGAAATGACCCTGACCTTTGTTCCCAAGATTGTGGCGGTGATGTTCGCCCTCCTTTTTTTCTCGTCCTGGATGATGATTAAACTGACCGACTATACCCATGCCCTGTTCACCCGGCTGCCGGGGTTGATTCACTAAGGAGGGGAATAGCATGACCGACACCGCTCTTCTGCATTGGACACTGAACCGGGTATTCAGTATGCTGGTTATTATGACCAGGGTCGGCCCCCTGATCTTTATGATGCCCATTATCGGTTCCCCCAGTGTGCCCACTCAGGTCAAGGCCCTGACTACCCTGGCCGTCTCTCTGGTTCTGCTGCCGGTGCTGCATATCTCTCCGGCTCTTCTGCCTCGTACCGCTGTTGGCCTTACCCTGTTTGTGGCCACTGAAATTGCCATTGGCGCCATCCTGGCCCTGCTGGCCCACCTCCTGCTTGCCGCCCTGGATATTGCCGGTCAGGAGGTGAGTATTGCCATGGGCATGGGGATGGCCGGGGCCATGGATCCCCAGTTCGGCACCCAGGTCTCTCTTGTTGGTTATCTGTGGAATATTGTCGCTATCCTTATTTTCTTAAGCATTAACGGCCATTATATTTTTATCAGAACCATGGTGGAGAGTTTTACCTGGATACCGCCCGGCACCCTGCACCTCTCCGGCGCTACCCTGCGGGGGGTGATGCAGGGGGCCTCTCATATGTTCATGTTCAGTATCCAGATTATGGCCCCGGCCGGGGTGGCACTGTTTCTGACCAATGTTGCCATGGGGATAATCGCCAAGACCGTGCCCCAGGTGCCCATTATGATTGTCGCCATGCCGCTCAGTATTGGCATTGGTTTTATCTTTATTGGCCTGTCCTTAAGCTATTTAATGCCCCTGCTGATAAGAAATTTTAATCAGTTGGGCCTGAATATGCGCTATCTGACCATGGGACTGGGGGGAGGATAAGAGAATGGCGGATGAATCCAGCGGCCAGGAAAAAACCGAGGTCCCCACCCCCCGGCGTCTGCAGGAATCCAGGGACAAGGGTGATATTGCCAAGAGTATGGAGATCCCCTCCGCCGCTGTTTTGCTGGCCAGTCTGTTTACCATCTACCTGCTGAGCGGCTATTTGATTCATACCATGGAGGAGTTGATTCGCCATTATCTTGCCAATGCCGCTCAGATTAAGGTTATCCCCGGTAATATGGTTAATATGGTCAGGGAGACTATGATTTACAGTACTATGCTGCTCGGGCCGGTGATGCTGGCGGTGTTTATTGCCGCTTTGGTCTCTAATTACGCCCAGGTGGGTGTTCTCTTTACCGGTGAAAAGATAAAGCCGGATATTACCAAACTTGATCCCATCAAGGGGCTGGCGCAGAAATTCTCCATGCAGGCCCTGGCGGAGTTGATTAAATCATTATTAAAGATTGGACTCATCGGTTATGTTGCCTATGGTGTGGTAAAAAAGGCGCTGCCCGCCTTTATCCCGCTCATGGATCAGACGCCGCATCAGATAATGATCTTTGCCGGGCGGACGGCATTCTGGATATTTTTAAAATGCGCCCTGACCATCGCTCTGCTGGCGGCGGCTGATTACGCTTTTCAGCGTTGGCAGTTTTTGAAAAAGATGAAGATGACCAAACAGGAGGTCAAGGAGGAGGCCAAAACCACCGAGGGTGATCCGCAGGTCAAGGGTCGTATTCGTTCCCTGCAGATGGAGATGGCCAGAAAGAGAATGATGGATGAGGTGCCCACGGCCGATGTCATTATCACTAACCCCACCCGCCTTGCCGTGGCTCTGCGTTATAATGCCGCTCAGATGGCCGCCCCCCTCGTGGTGGCCATGGGGGCGGGAGCCATCGCCCATCGAATAAAGGAGGTGGCGGCCGAGAATAACGTGCCGATACTGGAGGATAAACCCCTGGCCCAGGCCCTTTACAAGACGGCCCGCATAAACGAACCGATCCCGGATAATCTCTTTCAGCCGGTGGCTGAGATTTTGGCCTATGTTTACGGGGCGCGGAATAAAAGACGGCGGGCCTGACAGGTAATTATTCGGTTCCCGGATAAAAAGAAAGACGAAAAGTAATACATTATGGCGGAAAATGCACAAACAGCAGGCGGCGGTTTCAAGGCCGTAAATATAGAGGCTTCCAGTCTTGTCGTGGCTCTGGGAGTGGTGGCGCTTCTCTTTATCATGATCATACCGCTGCCCACCATGGTGCTGGATATTCTGCTCTCCTTAAGTATTACCATGGGTCTCATCATTCTCCTGATGTCCATGTATAATACCAATCCCTTGAATTTTTCGTCCTTCCCGTCTCTCCTGCTGCTTACCACCCTTTACCGCCTGTCGTTAAATATTGCCTCGACCCGGCTCATCCTCCTGCACGGCCATGAGGGGGCTGGGGCGGCGGGGCGGGTAATTGAGTCCTTTGGCGATTTTGTGGTGGGCGGTAATTATACCGTCGGTCTCATCATCTTTCTGATTATGGTCTTGATCAACTTCATCGTCGTGACGAAGGGCTCCGGCCGTATCGCCGAGGTGGCGGCCCGTTTTACCCTTGATGCCATGCCCGGTAAGCAGATGGCCATTGACGCCGACTTGAACGCCGGGCTTATTGATGAGGCCGGAGCCAAGAAACGGCGCTCCGATATCTCCCAGGAGGCGGAGTTCTACGGGGCCATGGACGGCGCGGCCAAATTCGTGCGCGGTGAGGCCATTGCCAGCCTTATTATCATGGCCATCAATATCTGCGGCGGCCTCTTTATCGGGGTTATTGTTAATAAGATGGGTATTCTTCAGGCCCTGCAGACCTATACCCTGCTTACCATTGGTGATGGTCTGGTGGCGCAGATTCCGTCACTTATTATCTCCACCGCTGCCGGTATTATCGTCAGCCGGGCTGCCTCTGATATGACCATGGGCGCGGAACTTGCCAAGCAGTTCGGTATGCAGCCCCAGGCCCTGGCCGTCTCGGCGGCTATTATCATTATCTTCGCTCTGGTACCCGGTCTGCCCCATATCCCTTTTTTCGTTATGGGTATCATTGTGGGGGCTACCAGCTATTTCAGTTTCCAGCAGCAGGCCCTGGCTGGTGCCAAAGAATCGGAGGAAGCAAAGGCCGCCGCTGAGCCGCCGCCAGGCTCGCCGGAGACCGTTGAGGAACTTTTGCCCTTAGATGCCTTGCAATTAGAGGTGGGGTATGGCCTTATTCCCTTGGTTGACGAGAATCAGGAGGGCGATCTCTTAGAGAGAATCAGGGGGATCAGGCGCCAGTTTGCCATGGATATGGGGCTGGTGGTACCGCCCCTGCATGTTCGTGATAATCTGCAGATTAAGCCCGATGAATATATTCTACTCCTGAAAGGGGTGGAGATTGCCAGGGGCGAGGTGATGATGGGTCATCAATTAGCCATGGATTCCGGTACCGCCAAACGGCATATTGAGGGCATACCCACTACCGAGCCGGCCTTTAACCTGCCGGCCATCTGGATTCAGCAGGATAAGAAGGATGAGGCGCAATTGGCCGGGTACACCGTGGTTGATCCATCTACGGTTATTGCCACCCATCTTACCGAGATTCTGCGCACCCACGCCGATGAACTTCTGGGACGTCAGGATACCCAGAAATTACTTGACAATCTGGCCAAAACCCATCCTAAGGTAATAGAGGAGCTGGTGCCGGACAACCTGTCTCTTGGCGGCCTGCAGAAGGTCTTACAGGCCCTGCTGCGCGAGAGGGTGTCTATTCGGGATCTGCTTACCATCTGTGAGACCTTGGCCGACTATTCGCCTCTGACCAAGGATACGGATATTCTAACCGAATATGTCCGTCAGAAACTGGCCCGCTCCATTGTCGGTCAATTAGAGGAAGATGGTAAATTGTCGGTTCTGACCATGTCGCCGCCGGTGGAGGATATTATTCGTGAGTCAATTCAGAAGACGGAACAGGGCAGCTATCTGAATCTGGATCCCAATCTCAGCCGCCATGTCATAGAGGCAGCCCAGAAGATGGTTGAGAAGGTAACCAATGATGGTTATCAGCCGATTATCCTCTGCTCACCCATAGTTCGGCGTCATCTGCGGCGGCTGCTGGAGCGTTTTATGCCTCAGGTAACCGTTTTGTCAAATAACGAGCTGCCCAATCAACTGCAGATTCAGTCATTGGGAGTTATAGAAGTGAATGCAAAATAGGGCAGGATAGTTTAAAGTCCGAAACCCGCTGTTTGTATTGGATGATTTATATGGAAGATGTGACAGTCCCTCAGTATCCTGAAGTTACAAGTTTATTTTAGATTATATTATGCGCATTAAACGTTTTGAAGCCAGGAATCATCAAAGCGCCATGGCTCTGGTTAAGCAGGAACTGGGGGATGACGCCATAATTCTGGGCACTAAAACCATTGGCGGCAAAGGGGCCGGCCAGCGGGTTGAGGTGGTGGCGGCTATGGATTATGACCTGGATACCCTTCTGGATCATGCCGATTCGTCTGAGGAGTCCGGCGTCAAACCGGCCTATGACTATCGTACCATTCGCCGTCCCGAACAGCCCGCCTGTAAAGCCGCCGCCCTGGAGACCAGGGAGCAGGAGGGGCTCGCGGCCATTCAGTCCGAGGCCCATGACCTGCGTCTGCGTTTTGCCAATATTTTTAATAAACCGGCCGCTCGCGTCAATCCTCCACCGGCGGCTAAGGCCCCGGCCCGGCAGGGGAAACGGACTCCACCCACGGTCAGTGAGGTGCGACAATGGCGGGATCAGTTAATTGATAAAATCAACCTGCCCACTGCCGAATCTAATTGTTGTCGGGAAATAATTGCTCTGGTGGGTACCACCGGAGTTGGTAAGACTACCACCGCCGCTAAACTGGCAGCCTGGCACGCCCTGCGCCGGGGGCGCTCCACGGCTTTGATCTCCATGGATTGTTACCGGATTGGAGCCACGGATCAACTGCGGGCCTACGCCCGCGTTATGCGGCTGCCCTGTGAGATCGCCCTGCGAAAAAACGATCTGGGCCGAGCCCTGGCTCGTTATCAGGACAAGGAATTAATAATTATTGATACCGCCGGCAAGAGTCCCTATGATGATGACCATATCTCTGAACTTGGCGAGTGGTTTGGCCAGGGTGAGGGTATTGTCCCGCATCTGGTGTTAAGCGCCACCACCAAGAAAGAAGATTTGGCCGCGGTTATTAAGGCATACAGCGGCTTAAATGTTGGCAGCCTGCTGCTCACTAAGCTGGATGAAACCAGGGCTTACGCCGTTCTATGCCAGCAGATAGCGTCTACCTCTCTGCCCGTATCGTTTTTAAGTACCGGCCAGCGGGTACCCGAAGATTTTGTTGAGGCAACCAGGGATTCCCTGAATATGCTTTTTAAGCAGGGGTAGAATTCTAACCGGACATTACTGTCTTTTCTTGAGATTAATGGAATTATGGCAAAAAAAGTGGATAGGCATCAATCATCTCCCAGAGTTATCTGTGTTACCAGCGGCAAGGGCGGGGTGGGTAAAACCAATATTACCGCCAACCTGGCTTATGCCCTGGCCGCGGCGGGCCAGAGAGTGCTGGTGCTGGACGCTGATCTTAATCTGGCTAATATTGACGTCCTGCTGGGGCTTACCCCGAGGTATAATCTACACCATGTCTTTACGGGAGAGAAAACTCTGCCTGAGGTTATGATCCCAGGGCCGGGGGGTATAAAAATCCTGCCCGGTGCCTCCGGGATCATGGAGCTTGCCGCCTTGAATGAGGAGCAGCGGCTTTATTTTTTGACCGAAATGACGGCCCTGGAGGATGAAATTGATGTCATGCTCATTGATACCGGGGCCGGAATCAATGATAACGTTATCTATTTTAACCTGGCCGCCCAGGAACGGATTGTCGTTCTGACTCCGGAGCCCACCTCTCTTACCGACGCCTACGCCCTGATCAAGGTTCTCTCCACCCGCCATAATGTTAAACGTTTTAAGATCATTATTAATATGGCCCTCTCGAAGTCGGAGGCAATGGATGTTTTCCGCCAGTTGTATAAGGTCTGTGACCAGTTTTTAGAGACGCTTTCTCTGGACTTTATTGGTCATATTCCTTATGATAAATTATTAACCGTCGCGGTGAGAGGCCAGCGGCTGGTTAATGAGAAATTCCCCGACGCTGAGGTCAGTGTTATGTTGCGGCAGGCCGCCGCTGTATTGTTGAGCGGTGGTTCCGAACAGGTTACTGACGGCAATATTAAATTCTTCTGGAACCGGGTGTTTGAGCGCTGAATAACAGGGGCAGGCCAGCCTTGAGTGAGTGGAGAGACCGGATAGTGGATAAATGAACAGAGCTAAGACTCAAAAATTCAAGGATTATACACAGGTGTATTTTCAAGGGGCCGGAGGGCACATCAGCCCTGAAAAACGCCATGAATTGATTCTTATCTATACCCCGTTGATTAAATATATTGCCTCTCGTCTGGCCTCGCGGCTCCCGGCTCAAGTTGCCCTTGATGACCTGATCAGCAGCGGTATTATCGGTCTTATTGATGCCATAGACAAGTTTGATGTTGCCAAGAAGGTGCAGTTCAAAACCTACGCCGAGTTTCGCATAAAGGGGGCCATGCTTGATGAATTACGTTCCCTGGACTGGGTGCCGCGATCCATTCGCGACAAGATAACCGCCATTGAGGCCGTCTACAGCAAGCTGGAGAAAAAACTGGGGCGCCCTGCCACAGACGAGGAGATGTCACAGGCCATGAATCTCTCCTTGGAGGAGTTTCAGAAACTCTTAGATGAAACCAAGGGCGTTACCTTCATGGATATTGATTTATTGAAGAAGCGGGGCTCAAATCTGAATCCTTCGGGGTTAGCCGAGATTTTTCATAATACTGACAGTGATCCTTACTCGGCCATCAGCCTCTCCCAGATAAGGGAATTATTGGCCGCGGCCATTGCTAACCTGCCTCATAACGAAAAGTTGACTATCTCGCTCTATTATTTTGAAGAGTTGACCATGAAAGAGATTGGCCTGGTTCTTGGCTACACCGAGTCACGAATTTCTCAAATGCACAGCAAAGCCGTTCTCAGGCTGCGCTCAAAACTCCAGAAGGTTTTGTCTTCTTAAGCCCCCTTGGAAGGCAAATCGTCAGCCATTTTTTTTAATCAAAAGATTTTAATTGATATTGTCTTTATTTTTTCTATATGATTGCTATATAATGGTTTACGCGCTTTGTTACGTTATGTCGCCCGATAACAGGTTAAAGGCAATTCACGCCATGGGGGAAATTCAATAAAATGTCAGATCCAGCTAATACTAAAGTTTTGGTAGTTGATGATTTTGCTACCATGCGTCGAATTGTTAAAAATATTCTGACTCAGTTAGGCTATAAACATATAATTGAGGCCGATGATGGAACCACGGCCATGGATCGTCTTAAACAGGAAAAGATAGATCTCATCATCTCTGACTGGAATATGCCCAAGATGACCGGTCTTGAACTCCTGAAAAATGTGCGGAGTACCCCGGATACCGCCAATATCCCCTTTATAATGGTAACGGCTGAGGCGCAGCAGGATAATATCATTCTGGCGGTGAAGGCCAAGGTCAGTCAGTATATCGTTAAACCATTTACCGCCGATATTCTGGGCGAGAAAATTAATAAGGTTCTGTAGCCGCCGCCTACTAAAAAGGCTATTTCCCCAGCCCGTCTCATAGGGGGCGGCTGTAATGTTTACAGGTTAAGCACAACATGGCAAAGCCGGCCAATAAGCCAGGGCAGAATGATGGGAATGATATTGGTGAAGACTGGGGCGAGGCCTTTGCCGATGATGATGAGATGTTTTCTCCGGCCGGGGAGGGCAGCAGCCCCTTCTTTCTGGAAGATGAGCAGGAAAAACTGCCCGAGAAAACCGGGAAAAAACAGGGCGCCGGCAGAGATGGTACATCGGTATCTCCGGCCGGCAGTCTTTCCAAGGGGATAGCCGGCGAGGCGTTTAAGAAATTTACATCGCTGTCTCGGCCTTTTAAAATTGCCTTGGCAGGTGCCCTGTTGTTAACGCTCTTGTTCTTAATATTCTTTCTGCGGCCCGCCGCTGAACCTCAGAAACCCGCTTTATCCATTCCGGTAGTTCAGCCGCGTCCCCCCCGTGAACAGCCGGCTGCGGCAGGTTCGTCGATAATTAAGAAGGGCGAACCCTTAAATAAATTAAAGCCGACGATTGGCGTCAAACAGCCGGTTCCCAAAACCGTGCCGCCTAGAGCGGAGCCGCCGAAGGAGACGTATTTTGGCCTGGCGGTCGGTCAGCAAAGCCGGAAATGGCCCTTGAAATCTTTTTTTGTGGCCATTCCCGCGGCTAATCATACCTCCGTGGTGCTTACCGTTGATTTGACCTTGTTTGTGCAAAGCGCCGGGAAAACCGCACTGCCGGTCTCCCGTGAGATATTCCTCCGTGATTTGATCTATCAGTTCTTCAGAAATCAGAGCCTGGCTGATCTGAAACGCTTTACCCTGGCCCGCAGTATATTAAAGCACCGGCTCATGGCCTGGATAAAAAAACAATGGCCCGGCCTGCCGGTTTTATCAATCTCTTTTAACCGTTATCAACTTCTCTGACCGCCCTGCACGCCTCCCAATTCCGCGATATACCCGTTACTCTGTCAGCGATTAACCAGATACACGCCATGATCGGCAATAAACGTCTTGCTTTATTTGCCAATAACGAATATTATATAAAGTTCTTCTCGAAGATACTTTGTTTCCGCATCGGGCTGTCCTTTCTGTGGCATGGACGGCTTTTTTTATTCCCTTGCACCGTGTAAGGGCGGGATCTCCGTTAATTAAGGCAGCCCGCCGTCCATCTCCATCCTCCTGGCAACTTCCTTATTTCGCCTAATTTAAAAGATAAAAATTATGAATACATTCGCAGATATTGGCATTCGGCATGATATTATTAAAGGTTTGTCGTTGCTCGGCTTTGTGGAGCCGACCCCGGTACAGGCCGAGGTTATTCCCCTGATGTTGGAACGTCGGGTGGATCTGGTCAGTCTGGCTCAAACCGGCACCGGCAAAACAGCGGCCTTCGGCCTGCCCCTGATTCAGCGGCTCAACCCCGGAAGCCGTCAGACTCAGGGCCTTATTCTCTGCCCGACGAGGGAGCTTTGCATGCAGGTCGCGAGGGATTTGGCCTCTTACGCTCGCTTTGTGGAGGGGGTAAGTGTTCTCGCCGTTTATGGCGGTACCAGCATTGAACCCCAGATTAAGGCCCTGCGCAGGGGGGTTCAGATTATTGTGGCCACTCCCGGTCGTTTGAATGATCTGATCAACCGGGGAAAGGTGGATATATCCAAGGTTCGTTACGCGGTTTTTGACGAGGCGGATGAGATGCTGCAAATGGGCTTCCAGGATGAGCTAAACGCTATTTTGGCTAAGACTCCGGCTGAAAAAAATACCCTGTTGTTTTCAGCTACCATGTCTAAAGAGGTGGCGAATATTGCCGGACGTTATATGTCTGATCCGGTTGAGGTTACCATCGGTCGGCGTAACGCCGGGGCCGAAAATGTCCAGCATGAATATTACCTTGTTAACAGCCGGGATCGTTACGCGGCTTTAAAGCGAATTGTTGATAACTGCCCGAATAATTACGCGATTATCTTTTGCCGAACCAGGCAGGACACCAACGATGTCGCTAATAAATTGATTCAGGACGGCTATAACGCCGACGCCCTGCATGGTGATTTATCTCAGGGCCAGCGCGATCAGGTAATGAAGAAATTCCGCGTCAAGAATCTGCAGATATTAGTGGCCACGGATGTCGCGGCCCGCGGTCTTGATGTCAACGATCTGACTCATGTAATTAATTATAATCTGCCCGATGATATTGCCGGTTATACCCATCGCAGCGGCCGTACCGGCCGGGCCGGTCATACGGGGATCTCCATCGCCCTGGTGCAGATGAATGAACGCTTTAAGATTAAACAGATTGAGAAGAAGATTCAAAAGAAGTTTAAGCAGTGCCGCATCCCCTCCGGGGCGGAAATCTGTCGGAAACAGCTGGTAAACCTCATTGACAGCGTGGCCGGGGTTGAGGTTGACCATGGTCAGATTGACCCTCTGTACGATGAAATCGCGCTTAGGCTCGGGGAACTGGACAGGGAGGAGTTGATTAAGAAATTTGTCTCTCTGGAGTTCAACCGCTTTCTTAAATATTATAAGAATGCCCCTGATCTTAATCTGAAGGTCAAAGAGACGGGCAGGAAGCAACGCCTGAACAGGGAACGCGGCGCGGGCTGGGATAAATCAAAGGCCAATAGCAATCACCGCGGCCGGCCGCAGTTTGCCCGTTTCTCGCTTAATGTCGGCCGCCGGGATGGAATTCTGCCCCAGGGGCTCATTGGCGCGATTAACCGGGCTCCCGGCGGTGGGAAGATCACTGTGGGTAAAATTGAGATTATGCGTAATAAGGTAACACTGGAGGCCGACAGCCGCTTTACCCCCCAGATACTTAACGCCTTTCAGCATTTTACCATTAACGGCAAAAATGTCTCCATTGAGCTTGCCCGGCCCGCTATCCCACCGGGTCAACGCAAGCATGGGGGTATGTATCACCGCAAAAGCAACAAGTTCAAGGCCGCGTAGGGGGCTGCTGCTCCTGTTCTAAGCCGGCGGCTATCTCCTGTTGGATAGAGTCGATGAGGGTTAGAGGGTCTGAGGCGTTGCGGATGGGGCGGCCGATGACGAGATAATCACTGCCGTTAGTAATGGCCTGACCTGGCGAGGCCGTCCGCCGTTGATCGTCCTGGGCTATTTCGCTTTTTGTAACCGGCCGGATGCCGGGGGTAACCATAAAGAAATTATGGCCTGCCTCCCGGCGCAGGGCGGCGGCTTCGAGTGGAGAAGAGACGATACCGTCACAGCCCGATGCCAGAGCCCGCCGAGCCCTGATCCGCACCATGTCTTCCACCCGCCCGTTTAGTCCCATCTGCCGCATATCATCCTCATCAAAGCTGGTCAAGACCGTAACTGCCAGGATTTGCAACTCGGCCTTATCCTCTATTGCCGCCTTGATTATGGCATCGTTGCCATGGATTGTGGCAAAGGTGACGCCATGATTCCTGAGTTGCTGGACGGCTTGGTGGACGGTCTCCGGAATGTCAAAGAATTTCAGATCCAGCATGACCTTGTTGCCGCCTTTGATAATCTGATCAACCACTGGCCAGCCGCCGGCGAGAAAGAGCTGCAGGCCGACCTTGAAGAATTTTATTCTGCCCTCTAATTTTTCAACCCATGAGGCAGCCTGCCGCGGATCGGCAAAATCCAGGGCAAAAATGATTCGTTCGTTTAAGGGGATATTTTTTTTCATATTTTCTAATATTGTTCAGTAGTGTCCGGGCAACTTCTCCAGAAGTGGTGGCATCTGACTATGGTTTTGCGTTTTTTGCTTTAAGGGCGGTCGGTGGCTTTATGCCGGGAGACAGATTTAATTTTCCCCCAGAGCTAAGGGGACAGACTTTTTTTCGCGTTGTTTACGAAAATTATTCTGTCCCCGGATAAAGGGCTCAGGCCTTCTGCAAATATTTCTCATAGACAGAGGCAATGCCGTCTCGCAGAGAGGTGGCGGCCTTCCAACCCATTTTGTTCAGCTTGCTTACATCCAATAACTTCTGCATGGTACCATCTGGTTTAGTTGAGTCAAAGGTGAGGGTGCCGTTAAAACCAACCACATCGCGAATCATCTCCGCCAGTTCCCGGATGGTCAGATCAGTGCCGCAGCCAATATTAACCAACGGCGGGTGTTCATTATTGAGCAGCGTCCGCAGATTGTCGTCCGTTTGTTCCAGGAGATAGAGGCAGGCCGCCGCCATATCGTCGCTGTAGAGAAATTCACGCCTCGGCGTGCCGGTTCCCCACACCACTACTTCTTTGTCGCCGCGCTCTTTTGCCTCATGCGTTTTACGGATCAGAGCCGGCATGACGTGGGAATTTTTGAGGTCGTAATTGTCATTTGGACCATAAAGGTTGGTGGGCATTACGGCCATAAATCTGGTGCCGAACTGGCGGTTATAGGCCCAGCACATCTCGATACCGGCGATCTTGGCCAGGGCGTAAGGGCGGTTGGTGGGCTCAAGCGGCCCGCTGAGGAGATATTCCTCCTTCATGGGCTGCGGACATTCTTTAGGGTAAATGCAGGAAGAACCGAGGAACAATAAACGCTTAACTCCCGCCCGGTAGGATTCGTGAATTATGTTGGTCTGGATGCTCAGGTTCTGATAAATGAACTCGGCCGGATAGGTGTTGTTGGCCGCGATGCCGCCGACCTTGGCGGCAGCAAGAAAGACATAGTCCGGATGCTCGGAGCTGAAAAAATCATCCACGGCATGCTGATCGGTCAGGTCAAGTTCCGCGTGGGTGCGGGTAATAATGTTATTGTATCCAGCAGCCCGCAGGCGGCGGACAATAGCGCTGCCAACCAGGCCTCTATGACCGGCCACGTATATTTTGTCTGTTTTTCGCATAAAACTTTGCTAATTGTTTAGCCTGAGACACGAGAATGGCGTTTATTCGTTATGCTCAAAGACCTTATAGCCTTTACGTTTAACCAATTCATCCCGCTCAGCAGTTTTCAGATCCTCGCGCACCATCTCAGCCACCAGTTCCGCGAAGGGGATTTTAGTTGACCAGCCTAATTTTTCTTTGGCCTTGCCGGCATCGCCCAAGAGTGTTTCAACCTCAGTGGGGCGGAAATAACGCGGGTCAACTTCGACGATACATGAACCGTGGGCATCGTAGCCCTTTTCTTCCATTCCCTGCCCCTGCCATGATATGGAGAGACCGATTTCCTGGGCGGCGGCATCAACGAAGTCACGCACACTGTACTGCTCACCGCTGGCAATGACAAAATCATCCGGTTCGTCCTGCTGCAGCATGAGCCACTGCATCTCCACATAGTCTTTGGCATGTCCCCAGTCCCGTTTGGCATCCAGATTACCGAGGTACAGGCAATCCTGGAGCCCGAGCTTTATTCTGGATAAGGCTCTGGTTATTTTTCTGGTGACAAAGGTCTCACCGCGGACGGGAGATTCGTGGTTAAAGAGAATACCGTTACAGGCGTACATCCCATATGCCTCCCGGTAGTTGACCGTGATCCAGTAGGCGTAGAGTTTGGCGGCGGCATAGGGAGAGCGGGGGTAGAAGGGGGTTGTCTCTTTCTGCGGCGTTTCCTGAACCTTGCCGAAGAGTTCAGAGGTGGAGGCCTGATAAAATCTGGTTTTTTTCTCTAATCCTAATATTCTGATGGCTTCAAGCAGGCGCAGGGTGCCTAAAGCGTCCGAGTTTGCCGTGTACTCCGGTTCCTCAAAGGAGACCGCCACATGGCTCTGGGCCGCCAGGTTATACACCTCGTCCGGCTGCACGGCCTGAATTATCCGCACCAGACTGCTTGAATCAGTCATGTCACCGTAGTGGAGAATAAAGTTGCGGTTATCCGCGTGTGGGTCTTGGTAGAGGTGGTCTATGCGATCGGTATTAAATGAAGACGAGCGCCGTTTAAGTCCGTGAACCTCATAGCCCTTGGCAAGCAGAAATTCAGCGAGATAGGCGCCATCCTGCCCGGTTACACCGGTTATTAATGCTTTTTTTGTCATAATAATCTGTTAATCCTTTTATATTGCAACATCGTAAGCGCTCCTGAAACGTTTACAGTTAAGGTGGGTATATGAAGTCGGGTGTGGTTAATTGAGCGCTTTCGTAATATCCATGTCTGTAAAACGGACGGTTAACCATAATGCGGCGTTAATTACAAGCAGTTTTTAAAGCATATAAAGGGGGGGAACAGGGGGCACAGAACCGGCCAGCAGCCCTTGATGTCTCAATGGTCTACACCCTCGCAGCGCATGACTTTAAAAAGGGTCATAAGCAATATTCTCATATCCAGCCGCAAAGAATGGTTTTTGTAATAATATTCATCAAAATTAACTTTTACCGGAATCGGCAGTTCATCCCTGCCGTTTATCTGGGCCCAGCCGGTTAGACCGGGCACAAGGGTATGAATGCCTTTTTTTGTCCTTAACTCAATTAGATCATGTTGATTGAAAAGGGCCGGCCGGGGGCCGACAAAACTCATATCGCCCTTCAGGATATTAAAAAGTTGTGGTAATTCGTCTAAACTTGATTTTCGTAAAAACTGGCCGACAGGAGTCAGATATTGCTCGGGATTGTCCATTAAATGGGTTGC
>DRPV01000168.1 GCA_011330685.1 Desulfobacterales bacterium | reverse complement strand
TAGAGTTCCCTGGTCTGGAATAATTTCATAACAACTCCGCTGCGGACTAAAATATTACTGACAGCCTATTCTGGACAAAGACAGAGTGATGGGCTATTTTGTCAGTACGTAACCGTTCAGCTGCCCCCCATCTTCGTCCGTTTCGCCCTCCTCACGTACAGTGGGTACGCTTCGGAGGCCGAAACAAACGAGGTAAGCGAAGACTCCGAGCTGGGGCACATCCGGAGTCTTCGCTTTCCTGAACGGTTACAGTTTACGAGTTGAGGGTAATTTGTTGCCTCTGTTGAACTGTTACCTCAGTATAATAGTATTAGTCTGCTTTTAAAAACCGCATATTGTCAAGCAAAAATACGAGGAATATATGGAAAACTTTGATGAATTATTAGACAAGGCCACGGCTATTCATGGTCATATCTGTGCCGGACAGGTCATTGGCGTTCGTCTCGCCATGCTGGGGCTTAAGCTGATCGGTATAGATGATCCCCGTGGGGTAGATCGTAAAAAGTTCTATGTTCTGGTGGAGATTGACCGCTGTGCCACCGATGCCATTCAGACCGTAACCGGCTGCAGCCTTGGTAAACGCTCCATGAAATGGCTGGATCACGGTATTATGGCCGCCGGCTTTGTTAATCTCGAAGATGGCCGGGCGGTACGGATTCTGGCCCGCGAGGAATCAAGAGAGCTGGCCGGGAAATATTGCCCGGAGATTAAGGAGAAGTATCAGCAGCAATTAGCCGCCTATAAAATAATGCCTGAAGAGGAACTTTTTACCGTCCAGCAGGTGAGGATTAAGGTCCCGGCCTGTGATATGCCCGGCCGCCCTCAATGCCGGGTTCAATGCGCCGACTGCGGCGAATGGGTGCAGGACTCCCGGCATGTAGAGCAAAACGGCAGATTATTATGTAAAAACTGCGCCGATGGCGCCTATTTCGAGGTGATTTAAGATGAAAAAAACTGTGCCGGTTGATGAGGCGGTGGGTATGGTTCTGCCCCATGATATTACCGAAATCAGACGTGATGAATTTAAGGGCCGGGCCTTTAAGAAGGGCCATATTATCCAGCCGGAAGATGTGGAACATTTAAAACGTCTCGGCAAGGAACATATATATGTGCTGACCTTGAGCCCTTCTGAAATTCACGAAAACGAGGCTGCCGCCCTCCTTGCCGCCGCCATCGGCGGTCTTGGGGTTGAGCAGAGTAAAGAGGCGGTTGAGGGTAAGATAAGTTTATTAGCCGCCCATGACGGACTCTTAAAGATTGACACCCACGCCCTCTATAAATTGAATATGGCCGGTGAGGTCATGTGTGCCACTCTGCACAATAATCGAGTGGTGAAAAAGGGGCAGCAGGTGGCCGCCACCCGGCTTATTCCTTTAATATCGCAGCGAAATTTAGTAGAGGGGGTGGTGAAGGCCGCTCCCAGTGAAGGTATTGTCCGGGTGGTGAGTATTCCAAAGATCAAGGCCGGTCTGGTAATTACCGGTAACGAGGTTTTTCACGGCCGGATCAAGGATGCCTTTGAGCCCATTCTCAGAGCTAAGCTCAAGGAGATTGGCTCTGAGGTAATAACGGTACGTTTCGCCCCGGATAATGCCGAAATTATTGCCGCCGAAATAAAAAACTGCCTCACAAAGGGGGCGCAGCTTGTGGTCACCTCCGGCGGCATGTCCGTTGATCCGGATGACGTAACCAGGGAGGGGATCAGGGCGGCAGGGGCCAGGAATATAGTCTATGGCACCCCGGTATTACCAGGCGCCATGTTCCTTTCCGGGATTATTGGGCAGGTGCCGGTGCTGGGCCTGCCGGCCTGCGGGATGTTTCATCGCATCACCATCTTTGATCTTATCCTGCCCAGGGTGTTATGTGGTGAAATAATCAGCAGAGAGGATCTTGCTGCTCTCGGCCACGGCGGTTTGTGCCAGAACTGCGAGACCTGCCGTTATCCTGTCTGCGGCTTTGGTAAATAGATAAGCGCCCCTGAAATCCTTACAGTTAGGTGAGTTAATTTAAAATTCCCCCTTTACAAGACAGAAGGAAAAATCATATACTTTTAAGTAGTATCTGTGCCCGGTTACAGGGCCGCAATTAAGTATGAAAGCCGTGGCAAGGCCAATTACCTTGTTTGGTGACTTTTATATAAATTGTTTTACAGGATTTTTTCAGATGTCTTTGCTCAGGGACTGTCATGAAACGACTGTTGCAGTTGTGACATTTCCTGAGCGGGGATTATAATTAAACGGAGGGGAAAATGGCAAAAAAAAATATGACCATCGGTAAACAGATCACCATAGGCTTCAGCGCTCTGTTGCTTATTTTTCTAATTGTCGCTGTGGTAACTCCGAGGGATATTAATCAGATTATTAAAAATGCCAGTCAAATCATCCATAGTCACAGTTTAGATACCAAGCTGGCCGAAATCGAGATTGAACACCTCGACTGGGTTACCAAACTGGACTCCTATCTCACCGACCCGGCTGTTACTACGCTGAGTATCGAAACTGACGATCACAAATGTGCCTTTGGAAAATGGCTTTACGGCTCCGGCCGCCAGCAGGCGGAACGTTTTGAACCCGGTCTGGCGCCTTTATTCAGCAGAATCGAAATTGCTCATGCGGCTCTCCATAAAACCGCTATTGCCATTGCGGACGCGGGTGCGGACGCGGCGGGTAAACAACGGGCTATGAAGATTTTTCGCACCCAGACCATCCCAGCTCTCCATAACGTCCAGAGTCTCCTACACGAGATAAGAGATAAAGCCAAAAACAATGTCATAAGCGACAAGGTTATGCTCAAGGCGGCAGGCTCTACCCGAACCACCTTAATCAGCTTAATAGTAATTGCCATTTTACTGGGCGTTGCTATCGCCGTTTTTATCAGCCGCCGAATCACCCTGGTTTTAAAAGGCCTGGCTGGTGAGATGAATGAAAGTGCTTATAGTCTGTCGACCTCTTCCGGAGAGATATCCTCCAGCAGCCAGACCCTGGCCGATGGTGCCTCACAACAGGCCGCGGCAGTGGAAGAGATTTCCGCCTCCATGGAGGAAATCTCCGCCATGACCAAACGTGACGCTGAGAACTCGGCCCAATCAAATAGTCTTATGCGCCAGACAAATGAGGTAATTAATGAGGCGGAACAGGCCATGAAGAATGTTATCTCTTCCATGGAGAAGATAGACTCTGCCAGTAATGAAACCCAGAAAATAATCAAAACCATTGATGAAATTGCCTTCCAGACTAACCTCCTGGCCTTAAACGCCGCTGTGGAAGCGGCCAGGGCCGGTGAGGCCGGGGCCGGGTTCGCGGTGGTAGCCGAAGAGGTTCGCAGTTTGGCAATGCGTTCCGCTGAGGCGGCCAAAAACACTGCCAGCCTTATTGCCGCCACTGTGGAGCATGTCAAAACCGGCTCAAAACTGGTACAAGACACTAATGAGTATTTTGTCAAAGCCAATGAGTCGGCAACGAAGATTGGGACATTGTTAGAGGAAAACTCATCTTCTGCCAACGAACAGGCTCAGGCTATTGAGCAGGCCAATGTCGGTCTGACGGAAATTGATAATGTTACCCAGCGTAACGCGGCCAGTTCTGAGGAGGAGGCCGCTGCCGCCATGGAATTGAATAATCAGGTTGATGCCATGCGGCAGATTGTGGCAAGATTATCTGCCTTGGTGGGTAGTGAGGTGCAGTCGCTGGATGCCCACGGAACCTCTAAAACGATAAAGACAGTCGATAAACCATTAGTCCGCCCGGCGGTATCCCCGCAGAGCCGGGTAAAGGCTCTGCCTGTCTCGAAACCGGCAGCCGCCAGCCACGAGAGCAAGAACACCGCTAAGGCGGCAAGTCCCAATGATATCATCCCCATGGACGACGATGACGATTTTGAGGACTTTTAATTTTTTTTAACTCGCTGACTGTCTTCCCGCCCACAAGTTTTTAGTGGGTGGGAAACAGCAGATATCATCTTATCGTTTTCAGTAGAGTGGGGTAAAAGTAAATTTTTGCCCACCCACCGTGGCCTCAAACATCAAGCCGCTTTTGGCTCTGGTGAAGATTGCCACCGAATTATTATAATCGGCATCAAGCGAGGAACCAGTAGTTACCGCCACCGCTGATACCTGAGCGTCAAAGGTAAAACCGTTGGTTATAAAGCGGTTTAAGGCATATTTATCCTTAAAGAAAATCAATTCACTATATACCTGGCCGCCAATCTGAGGGCCAATGGTAATCTGGGTCATACTTGAAGTTCCGATTAATTTGTTGTGTCTATAGACCTCGCCTTTGCCGTAAGCCCCGCCAATATAGAACCCTCCTTTGCCCACACTGGGGAATATGGCATAACCATATGCCTTGTCAAAGAATATTTTCAGGCGGGGGAAGTTATTCTTGAAGGTGGCAATGGTTCTCGTCACCTCGGAGTTTTTAATTTTCTGCTGAGAGACAGCTTTGCTCGGCATGGGGTTCCAGCCAGCCCCGGCAAATGAAGGATAAAGCAGGGCCGTGGATAGGACGATTATAGATAATTTCTTTTTCATTATATTTCTTTTTCCCCTTTATTTAAAGCGGCAGGTAAGTCAGATAGGTTGCAAATTGTGCGCCGCAGACCGGCGGCTGTGGAAATTAGAGGCCGGTAACCAAGATCTTTCTCTGCCGCCTTAATAGAAAACCAATGAGACTTTGCTAATTGCAGGGCCGTGAAACGGGTCATTAACGGTTCCCGGCGGATTCTCAAACCCTGATAGATAAACTCCAGAACCGCCCCGATGGTATAGGCCGTTCCAAAGCTTATTTTTTTGCGCACCACCGGCAGATCCGCCTTGGTCAGGAGTTCATTAATCCAGCCCCAGAGATTAACCGGCCGGCCCTGGGAGATAAAATAGGCCCGGCCGGCGGCCGAAGCCCCTCGGCATAAATTCATAGCGGCCAGGATGTGGGCCTCGGCCACATTATCAATATAGCTTATATCAACCATATTATTCCCCTCCCCTACTTGAATCAGGCGGCCGCGGCGGGCCCGCTCCAGAATTCGGGGGATAAGATGATTGTCACCCGGCCCCCAGACCAGATGAGGGCGGAGGGCTGTTGTCTTAAGATCCGCGCCGTTGGCCGTTAGAACCAGTTTTTCAGCCGCCGCCTTACTGGCCGCGTAATGGCAGAGGAATTTTTTACCATAGGGCGCTGTTTCATCTATTCCGGCAAGGTCATGGGCGCTGAAAACCACGCTGGGGCTGGAGGTATGGACAAGGCGTTTTATACCATTTACCTTACAGGCCTTGATAACATTTTTGGTACCCTGTAGATTTATGGCATAATATTCCTGTTTCGAACCCCAGATTCCCGCCTTGGCGGCTATATGAAAGATAGTATCGCAGCCCCGCGCCGCTTTAATAACTGTTTCAGGTGAACAAATATCACCCCGCACCTGGCTGATGCCGGGAGCATTAAGACCGGGGTAATAATGCCGCCCCAGGACAACCGTTTTAATATTCAGGGCGGACAGAGCGTTGACAACGGCCCGGCCCACAAAACCGCCGCCCCCGGTAATCAACGCCTGACGCATGGGGCTATGAGCCGGCATTATCCACCGCTTTACGCAGAGCCTTTATATGAACATGACCCGCATAATGGAGAGAGCTCTTGCCGGATATGGGGTCAAAGGCGCTGGGATCGGCGGCACAGAAATATTGTACCTCCCGGCCGATGACCGGCAGGGCCTCAGCCACCGGCAGGCCGATGACCTTGGCGGCCGCCTTCCAGGTTGCCCCGCAGGATGCCCCTCGTTCTATCCGAATGGCGGAAATCAAGCCGTCTTCTAAATCCACCTCAAATTCGGGCACCCCAAATTGTTTACCATAGGCCCCCAAGCCGCTATGCCGCCCCAGGCCGCAACAGGTAAAAGGGGTCAGGGCGTTTTCTGTCTTGGTGCCGGAGGCGATGATGGGAATCCCCTTCCGGCGGCAGATGGAGGCTATATAATCGGCCAGATCAGGATGCTTGATAAAGCAAAGCACGAGATCGGCCTTAAAATTATCATCAATAAAATCCTCTGGTTCTGGAATAAAATTCGGTAAGGGCTGCTCTATGTTTATTGTTCGGCAGATCTCTATATCATGGCCGTAGCGTTTGATCCCGGCGATTTTTTCCTGCCCGGAATGCCGGTATTCAAAGACCGCGATGTGGGTAATCGCAGTTTTTTGGTTTTCTAATTCAAGATTATCAGGATTCTCTGGATTCATTGTCATTTATTTATATCTTGGGGAGCAATCTCAGATTATCGTAACCGTTTACGAGTTGGGGATAATTTATCGCCTCTGCTGAACGGTTACAGATTATCGGCTCAGACGTAAGATATCGCAGATGGTATCTATATCGTATTCCGGCAGCCGCCATATTTTGGCCTGGGGCTGGGCGTTAGCCGCCAACTCGGGAATGGCGCTTTCGTTTATCCCGAGCTCTTTGAGAGTCAGCGGGCACCCTGCCCTGCTGATCCAGGCCCGCAGGTGCTGGAGCCCCTGCCGCGCCCGTTCCGTAACCCCGCCCTCGGTGATATTAAATATCCGGGCCGCGAATTGGGCGAATTTTTCCGGTTTTTGTTCCAGACGCCATTCCATCCAGGCCGGAATCACCACGGCCAGCCCCGCCCCGTGCGGAGTATTAAATAGAGCGCTCATGGTATGTTCAATAAGGTGCATGGGAAAGCCGGTGATTCCCAGCCCGGCCCTGGCCCAGCCGTTTAAGGCCAGGGTGGCACCCCACATAAGGTTGGCCCTGGTCTCATAGTTATCAGGGGAGGCCAAGGTCGCTTCGCAGGCCTCCATAATATTAATAATCAAGCCCTCCATGAAACGATCCTGAATAGCGGTATTGCGGCCGGAGGCGTTGAAGTAGGCCTCTAATATATGGGCGACGGCATCCACCGCTCCATAGGCCGTATAATCAGCCGGGACGCTGAAGGTCAGGGTCGGGTCAAGAATAGAGAAGCGGGGACAGATTTTTTTGTTGCCGGCCCCCAGCTTGAGCCGCTTTTCATCATTGGTTAGAACCATACCGCCGTTCATTTCCGAACCTGAGGCGGCCAGGGTCAGGACGCAGCCCACGGGCAGCGGAGCGGTGATCCCCTTTTTGGCGCTGAAAAATTTCCAGACATCGTGCTTAACCACCGCCCCGGCGGCAATGGCCTTGGCGCTGTCAATCACACTGCCGCCGCCGGCGGCAATAATTACCTCCACCTCATGTTTTTTGGCTAGTTCAACCCCCTGCCGGACATGAGAGAGAAGCGGATTTGAAGTTACCCCGCCGTGTTCAATAATCTCAAGGCCGCTATCTCGTAGATAACCACAGATCTGCTGGTGCAGATTGTTGCGTTTCAGGCTTTGGCGGCCATAGACCAGCAGAACCTTGCGGCCCAGGGCGATAGTTTCCCGGCCCAGGAGCGGCAGGGTATCCCGGCCAAAAATAATCTTGGTGGGCGATTCAAGAACAAAATTTTCCATTTTTCCTTATTTTCCTTATTTACGCCTTAGGGGCACTAAAACAACCAGCCAGTTTAATGTATTCTCTTATTGTCAGTTGATCAGGCCGCCGCTGCTCGGAAATTCCGGCCTTATGTAAAATGAGACGCACAGCGCTTTTATCACGGCCGCCCGCCCCGGTGAGGGCGTTCAGCAGGGTCTTTCTCCTCTTGCCAAAGGCGGCCTTGACCAACATCTTTAATATCTTGAGGCTGTAAGCCGGAAGCGCTTTTATTTCCGCGCTCGGTGGATTAAATTTTATTCGTACCACCATGGAGTCCACCTTGGGACGGGGATGAAAATTTTCCGGGCCGATTTTTAATAACGGTTCCATTAGGGCGCATGAGCCGAGGAGTACGGAGAGTACACCGTACTCCCTCGTGGCGGGCGGAGCGCTGATTCGTTCCGCCACCTCCTTCTGGAGCATGAGGACGGCGTAATCCACCACCTCATGGCAGTCTAATAATTTAAACAAGAGCGGATTGGAGATGGAATAGGGCAGATTGGCGATGATCCGTAAACGGCCGCCGCACTCCGCGGCTAACTGCCTGAAATCACTCTCTAAGAGATCTTCGTGACGCAGACTGACATTGGCAGGCAGATCCCCCTCTTCTTCGTGCCAGCGCACCAGGCCGGAATCTATCTCCAGGCCGATTACCCCTTTAACCCTGGCGGCCAGGGGAATAGTCATGGCCCCTAAACCTACCCCTAACTCCAGAATGGTATCATCAGCCTCGGGGGCAGCGCGATTGAGAATAGCCTCTACCATCTGCCTTTGAACCAGAAAATTCTGACCAAAACGCTTTTTGGGGGCCAGGTTATTGTCCCGCAGTGTGCTTTTTATATTCATCTCAGTGAGATTTTTTTGTCGACGAAGAATTACCCTGGAACGGTTCAGGCATTATAGGTGCTTGATGAGACCTTACCGCCGGTGCCTGTCCAGTCGGTATGGGTAAACTCACCCCTGGGCCGGTCTAAACGCTCATAGGTGTGG
>DRPV01000167.1 GCA_011330685.1 Desulfobacterales bacterium | reverse complement strand
GCCGTATGTTCTATACCTTCAATGCCGAACCAGGTACCGGTAACTGCCCCCCAGAGCATGGTTGCCGCAGCCAAAATAACAAGCAGGATAAAAGACTCCCGCGGACGGCGGCCCTGATAAAGAAAAAAGAGACTGATAACAAACAATAGCAGTCCGTATCCGGCGTCACCAATGAGCATGGCAAAGAAAATAATGAAGAAAAAGAGAGAGGGGCCGTTACAGTCAAATTCCTGGTAACCGGGAATAACGCCCATAAAGTCCATTACCGGTTTGAATATTCTGCTCCAGCGTGAAAATTTTATGAGGGTGGGAACCGGGTCATTTTCTGCCGGTTTCTCTATAAGCAGCCCCCATTTCTGCCCTTTGGCCACCTCTCTAAGCTCCGGCAATCGTGAGTCGGGGCAGAATCCACTTAGGTAGCATATGTCACCCCGATGAGACATTGCCCGCCCGGCATCTAAAAAGGCAAGTTGTTCTCGTTGCTCCTTTAGAGAGCGGAGCAGGGCCGGGCGACATCGTCTCAAGCTCTCTATTTCCTGATTATCCGCAGCCAGCATCTTTTTTTTATCAGCCAGAATGATCTCTACTGCCGCTCTTCCTCTTGCAGGTGGAGCAACTTCCTGCAATTCACAACCTGCTTTATCAAGGCCAAGGATAATTAATAAAAGACGGTTCCCCTGACGGCCCACCTGAAAGACAGGAACCGCGGCCGGAATTTTATCAAGATCATGGGCGGCAGCCATAAAGAAACGGGGCCGCAAACCCTTATCACTTAATTTTTCCAACCGTTCCGGGGAGAATCGACCCCATATACCCAGGCGGTTATATTCATCCTGCAAATCATTTATCTCTTTGTTTAACCGCTTTCGCCTCTGGTGAACAGTGAGCAGATGTTCAGCACAATCCAGACCATCCGCCAGAGATTCACCTGCACCGTCCCCGGTGCCGGCGCTACGGGGCATAAGACTTACAGCCTCCTCCAGAAGGTTGATATTGGCTTTCACCCGGATCAGCTCTTCTTCGTTTATTGCTTTATTCTGCACCTCAGAGGACAGGATATGAACAACACCTGTATCACGAACAGCAGTAAGGAGCTGCTCCTGCCAGGCAGCGCATCCCATTATTGTTACCTTCCGCATGGGGACAATCATCGGCCCGCCTCTTTTATCTTTTTTTTGGCAATTCGCGCCCAACCCGCCGCTGCTGCCTGCTGGTCAGCGAGATAAACCGTTATGGTGCGTACCTGTTCAATGATCTGAGGAATTTTTACCTTTTCAAAAAGATTAACCCGCTGGGCGGTGAGGCGTAATTCCACCTCGAGAAGTCGATATTGTTGTTGAACAACCATTTTTTCCGCCTGCAGGTTCATAAGTTGAGTCAAATCGGCCAGAGCCCGATCCAACCAGAGCGGGGTACTAAAGAGGTCATAAGGCTTAATCCGGACAGTAAGCTCCACAAAAACAGGAAGATCAACCCCGGCAATATTATCGGAACGGCTGACAAGCTCGCCAGGTTCCAGCAAATCGGCAAGGCCCTGCTCCTCGCCCATGAGTGCCGCCCACTTATCCATCCCCCTCTCTATACGCTGCCGGTCTTCATCAAGACGCTGTATCTCCTTTCCAACCCGGCTTACCTCCACCTGCAGCAGTTGTTTTTTAATCTGCAAAGTGGGCAGATAACGGTCGTAACGTTTCAGCTCGTCCTGCAGTTTTTTAAGCTCTGTCTTGGTCAGCTTTACTTTTTTCATTATCCCGGGGCCAGAATTTAGCAAGTAATTCGCTATGTAAACCGGTCTCTTCCGGCTTAAAACAGGCGGCTAAAATCTGCCAGCTGCGGTCAAGTGCGGCTGACAGCGGAATATTAACAGTAAGATCCAGCAGTTCTCTCTCAAAGGCCGCGCCATAGTCCAAAAGTTTGTTATCCCAGGCCGACATCCTGAAGCCCATGGCCTTTTTCTCCATGGTCTCCTGATAGTCGGCGTAGAGATGCACCAGGCAATCCATAATGGCCCGATGATCCTCCCGGCTGTCCTTATTGACTAATTGTTTCAGCCGGCTCAGGGAGCCAAAGGGTTCGATGCGGCCATTATTAAGATAATATTGGCCTTCGGTTATATAACCGGTATTATCTGGTACCGGATGGGTTACATCATTACCAGGCATTGTAGTTACCGAAAGAATGGTTACCGAACCAGCCTCTTCAAAATCAACGGCCTTTTCGTAGCGGGCCGCCAGCTGACTGTAAAGATCACCAGGATAGCCCCGATTGGCTGGAACCTGCTCCATACTTATGGCAATTTCCTTTAAGGCATCACAGAAATTGGTCATATCGGTGAGCAGCACCAAGACTTTTTTACCCTCCAGGGCAAAACGTTCAGCCACGGTCAGACAGAGGTCGGGTACCATCAAACATTCTGCCACCGGATCGGCGGCCGTATGAATGAAGAGGATGGATTTGGCCAAGGCTCCGCCCTCTTCCAGGGCATTTTTTAAGAACAGATAATCATCAAAACGCACCCCCATCCCGCCGAGAAGAATAATATCCACCTTCGCCTGCAATGCGACCCTGGCCAGCAAAGCATTATAAGGTTCACCGGCGGTAGTAAAAATAGAGATCTTTTGTGACTCCACCAGAGAATTAAACAGATCAATCATGGGGATACCGGTGTGAATCATTCTATGAGGAATTACCCGCCGGGCGGGATTAACCGGTTCGCTGCTGATCTCAATCAGATTATCGGTAAATTCCGGCCCTTTATCCCGCGACTCGCCGATACCATTAAATATACGGCCTAAAAGATTCTCTGAAAAGGCGACCCTTAAGCCATGGCCGAGAAACCGGATTTCACTTCCGGTGGAAATTCCACTGCTGCCACCAAAAACCTGAAGAAATATTCTGTCCTTCTCAATTTTAATAACCTCGGCCAGGGTCGAAACCCCAGGGGCGGAAATCATAGCCAATTCGCCATAACCCACCCCTTCGGCCTGCACCATTATTACGTTGCCGCTGACACGCCATATTTTATTGTAAATCGCCCGCATCTTCCCCTCTATAATCATCATGATGCAGCGGCAGGCCGTCTTTTACGGTTCTGGTATTCTTTGCTCTCGTAAAGGTTGAATCCATATTTTGTTCCATAAAGGCCTGCCGGGCAGGGATGCCGCTTTCATCATCCACACTTTGAGATGATTTGTTAAGCAGACGGACAAGATCTTCCTCATGCCGGGTGAATTCAGCCGTCCCCCAAGCCGCGCCATTCAGATTCAAAAATAAAAGCCTTAGTTTCTGGAAAAAGGCCCGGGCCTCATCCTTATTGTTAAATGGATAAAAACTCGTGATAATTTTTTCCAGGAGGGCGAAAATATGGAGCTGGCGTTCTTTGGAGGTGACGCCATCCACCGGATCAAAGCCGTTTTGCTGGAGAAAGACGCTGTCAAAGAATAAACCTTTCAGGTAAATGATAAAATCGGCGTTAGAGGTTCCCTCCTCCCCGACGACCTTCATCATCTGCTCAATCTCATTGGCCCTGGAAAGCAGCTTTATTATCATCTCCCGCTGCTCTGAACCAATAAAACTTTGATATCTGCTCCAGCTGGTCAGGGGATCAATGGCAGGATAATGGCGGGCGTCGGAGCGCTCCCGCGATAAGCCATGAAAGGCCCCCACAACCTTCAAGGTGGCCTGAGTCACCGGTTCATCAAAATTACCGCCGGCCGGACTGACCGTGCCGCCGATGGTGACGGAACCAACATGGCCGTCCCGCAGGCGGACAAGGCCGGCTCTTTCATAAAATGAGGCAATAATGGATTCCAGATAGGCCGGGAAGGCCTCTTCGCCGGGGATCTCTTCCAGCCTTCCGGATCTCTCCCGCATGGCCTGGGCCCAGCGTGAGGTGGAGTCGGCCAGTAACAGGACATCAAGACCCATCTGCCGATAATACTCCCCCATGCTTACCGCGGTATAAACGGATGATTCCCGGGCCGCCACCGGCATGGAGCTGGTGTTACCGACAATAATTGTTCTCTCCATAAGCGATCGACCGGTCAAAGGATCGGTGATTTGCGGGAATTGGCGAATGGTTTCCACCACCTCACCAGCCCGCTCTCCGCAGGCCGCGATAATAACGATATCCACCTGGGCGTTACGACTGGTAAGCTGCTGCAGAACGGTTTTTCCTGCCCCGAAGGGCCCCGGAATACAGAATGTACCCCCCTTGGCCACCGGGAACATGGTATCAATAATTCTGATTTGAGTAATCAGAGGCTCAACCGGACTCAATCTTTCCTGATAGATATTTACCGGTTTACGTATCGGCCAAAAAAAATTCATCCTCAAGGGCCATAATTTTCCCCTGCCATCCTTGATGACCGCGATCTTATCATCAACCCTGTATTCAGCCGCGGCGGCAATCTCTACTACTTCATAATTTCCCTCCATGCCAAAGGGCACCATGATCCGATGCTCAAAAAGGGCTTCAGGAACCGTACCAAGACTGTCACCGGCCCGCACCATGGCACCGGATTCAACCACCGGGCTGAACTGCCAGAGCTGCTCCGCGGGCAGGGCTTCAACGGTCTTCCCTCTTTTCAGGAATTGTCCGTAATGTTCAGCAAGTTTATGGAGAGGATTTTGCAGACCGTCGAATAATTGTCCCAGGAGCCCAGGACCTAATTGCACCGTAAGCAACTCACCGCTGAACTCAACTTTATCACCGCTTCGCAGGCCTTTTGTATCCTCAAAAACCTGAAGGTCGGCCAGATTCCCGCTGATTCGGACAACCTCTGATTTTAATCGTTGATCTCCAAGAATGACATGGGCCACCTCATTCTGACGGATATCACCACTAAACTCGACGGTAATCATGTTTTTGTTGATGCCGTAAATAATACCGTTGGCAGCCATTAAAGAGTTTTCTCCAGCTGATTGATCTGCTTAATAATTGCCTGGCGCAACCGTTGTCCGGCCTGCTGGTTAAAAGAGGCGCAACGTTCAAGAAGCTGAAGTTTAAGGAAATAAACCGCCAAATACGGCAGACCAAAATCATCTTCAGCGGTCAATTCGTTCAGAACCTGCCAACGGGCCAGATCAAGTATCTTGTCGGCGTCCCAGGGAGAGTCAAGGGCCATGGCCTGCCGGGCAGTTTTTTTAATAAAGGGACTGGCAGCGGTTTGAGAAATAAAATCCTGCCGGCCAAGCCGAACCGCACGCCGGCGGGCTAATTCCAGCCTTAGTTGCCTTTCAGCGCTATACCATCGCTTGATAACTGACGGCAGCGTATTCGGCACCACAACAGGGGGCAGCAAAGTTATAGAACTTATAAGACCCATATTCTTTGAACTAAGCTCTATCTCACAAAAGGCCAGAAAATTAATACCGCTGAGAGGGGGTGGTGTAGCGCTAAAAGAAAGATGGGGTAGTGAACAGATAGTGTAATAACAGCCTTGCATACGGCATCACCCTGTTATATTTGATGAATTGTAAGGAGGCGTCTCAACTAACCTTGTATCCGTAAGAGGTTACGATGAATTCGTAGTAAGCGTCCCATGATCGTTTACAATTCGTAAAAGAATCAGCAGTCAGCCCCCGGCCAGCAAAGCGGCCAGCTCCGGCCTCAGATATTGAGCTATTGTTTCGGCAACAGCCTCATCGGTAAAATCATAATAGAGATGACTGCCCTTTGTTCCGAAACGAAAACCAGCCGCGATATCCGGATGCCCTTTTACCTCGATGCCATTTTCAGCCTGTTGCTGAAAAGCGGCTATAAGTTCATCAACCAGGCCCTGCCTCTCCTGTTCATTTACTAAAATTTCCAGGTTCAGGGTTTTGTCTTCCGCCTGCCAGCTGCGGATAACCCGAAGAATAAGCGCCTCTAAATTTTTATCTTTCAGCAAAGAACGACATTTATGCTGAAGAATGTTGTCAATAAGGGCAATGATACCGCCTTTGACATTTAAAACGACATCCCGGCCGGTCTGAGTAAGACGGCTGGTTAAGCTCGCTTCACGACGTTTTATCTCCGCCTCGTTCTCGTCACTAATGACCCTGGCCTCCTGGCGGGCGGTTGCGATGATTAAATCGGCCTTGTCGCGGGCGTCTTTAATTATCGCGGCCGCCTCGCTCTCCGCCTTCTGAATACCTTCCGTCTGGATTCTATCAAGCAGGGAGTTCAGATTAATTTCTGTTATTTCATCATTTTTCATGACAGGCCCTTACATCGTTATTAGACACCCTTCCAGGTCATTGGCCAATTCAGATACAGTATCATAAAAAACCGGGGTTCCCTGCGCGAAATGCATAACTATATCATTTAATGGTTTGGGGATATATGGAAAAAGTTTTTTAAGATTTACTATCCGATTTTTCGACAACAGTGATATATCGTTGTCATTCAATAAATCAAAGACCTTACGCCCCATCGCTGGATTTTCCAAAACCTTGTTAGGGTAGAAATTACCTCGGCCGATCAGGTATAAGAGAATATTGCCAAGTTCAAAGAGATCAAGAGAAAAGGGCCGTTCCGGCAGATAAAAATCATAGTCAAAATCAATCCAGCGAAAGAGCCCGGTATCAAATTCCACAAAAATATGATCCCGCCTGATGTCACCGTGACGCATGCCATGAGCATGAATAAGGCCTATAGCCTTAACACATTCCACAAACTCCTTCAGAATTGCCGGCAGTTGAGCATTAAAATATTCCTCATGACTGCCCTTAAAACGATGGATATATTTATCCAAGCGCCAGCCCCTGATAATATCCAGAATGCGCACCAGATTACCGGCCTCATCCTCAACACCGTAGCCCTGCATGAATCTTTCATGCCCCCTGACCAGTTCAAGAATACGGGCCTCCTTTTCCGGACTCCGATAACAGGTGACCTTGAACTTCCCAAAGGTAATTTCAAAGGTCTCGTGAAAAACCAGCTTGATGATATAAGTCACCCCGCTGCTCAGCTCAACTACCTTGGGAACCCATTGTTTGGGCTGATCATCAACTCCGAAACGTCCCTCTCTCGTATAGGCGATAATCAGGAAAAAACGTTCATCAACCCAGAGAATATCACCATAATCGATGGAGGTAAAATCACTGGTATCGACAAAAACTCTGGGCCGCCGCCGCAGACCGCGAAGAGCGGGATGCGCCAGGGCTTTAGCCGCTATATCATCGGGTAGATCACTAAATTTTTTCTGCATGCCTACGCAACTATCCAGACCGTGAATGATTCACAGCTTTGGGCCATGGCATTGGAAATACTGCCGAAAAGAAATTCTTCCGCCTTGGAGACCCCGCGTTTACCAACGACAACCGTTTCAAATCCCCCTTCCCGCTGCACAGCTCTGATAGCGGCGCTGATGGTCTCTGCCTGACTAATTACATAAGAACGAGTGGATATCCGGGCCGGGGCGATACCGGCAGGCTGCAGAATATCCTCAATAACTTTCTTGAATAATATATCGGCCTCGGCATTTCTCTCTTTTACATAATCCGCCAGTGAGTGGCCCTCGAGGTAATAATAGGGGGGCGGCTCCGGTGAGACATTAAGCAGGCAGATTTCACAATCAGACATCCGACCACAGATATCACCCACATAACGAACCGCCTTGAATGAGGTCTCGCCGTCATTAACCGCTAACAGAATTTTACGTTTATTCATTTTAAACCTCGTGGGATCAAGGATGTTTTATGAGCTTTGAGGCTGGCCGCCGACAGTCCATTTTTCACATAATTTAATAAGCTCCATGATGGTCATATGGGTGGTAACCGGCAAATCGTATTTGTTACCCTGCCTGATAATCTCGCCGTTCAAGGCCTCAATTTCTGTCTTTCGATTGCTGAGCAGATCCAAAAGCATGGAAGAGACATTTTCAGATGTGGCTTTACAGGTTTCAAAAAACAGATCATAGAGGTCGAATTCGCTTAAATCAAGTCCACCAGCTTCCGCAACCAGCCGTCCCTCGTCAATCAGCCTTTTCGCGAGGCTGATTGATTCCATTTTTTCTAACAACTGACCATTCTTGACCCGCAACAACCCCGCTATAGGATTAATGGCCGAATACACCAGAACCTTGCTCCAGATTTTTTCTACAATTTTGGGGACGACTTCCGTCTCTAAACCACAATCATTCAGCGTTTTAGATATCTGCAGGACTCTGCTTGTCTCTTGATCGTTAAGTTCGCCAAGATATGTCCATCCCCGGCCCCCAAGCCTTACCTTACCCGGCCCCAGGGCTGCGGCAGCCATATAGGTAAAGCCGCAGATAATATTTTCACGACCGACAACCTGTTCCATAATTTTCAGATTCCCCAATCCGGTTTGAATGGAGAGAACAGGTGAATTTTTACTGATCAAATGGGCAACAGAGCTTATTGCCGTATGGGTGTCAAAGGATTTAACCGCCAGAATAATCAGATCACATGATTTTATCTCCCGCGGGTCGCTAAAGGCTCTGGCGGGAGCAAAAACAAGAGCTGTGGGCTCATCAGTAACCAGGGCCATAAGCCCCACACCATACTGATTAACAGCGCTGACGGTATCCTTGTCTTTTTCGACAAAAACAACCTCATTCCCCCCCTTGGCCAAGTAGGCCCCGGTCAGCATGCCAATAGCTCCAGCGCCGACAATTACAATTTTCATTTTATTCTCCTCTTTTCCTCTTTTCCTCTTTTCCTAACCAGTCATGAGGGATGGTCAGTTGAGAGCGCCCCTTACTGTAAGCGGTTACAATCAGCAGGATCGAACAACCAACTACACTCCCACGGTTGGCAATACCAGTTGGCAATACCCTGGAAAAGTAAACGTTTCAGGGGCACCCTGATGTGCGTGTTTGAGTCCCCCAATAATACTCCAGTATATTGGGGGACTCAAACGCGTGCAGCAGGGTGTTCATGGGACGCTTACCAATCAGCCAATTACCCAAATTGCCATATGCTTTGCCATATCCAGAACGCTGTCAGAAACGCCTTTTAAAATTCCTTTTTTCTCCCCTTTGGGCCGTCGGCCGATAACAATGGTGCCGCAATTACTCTTACTGCTCTGGCGGATAATATGAGTATGAGGCTGAAGACAGACAGCCCGGTCAAGGCGATATATACGTTCGGGATTCAGCCCCCTGTCGATGAGCATCTGTTCCGGGGCATGGTAAATGGCATCCGGATGATTCAGATGGCGTTCGCACCAGTCATGACCCCACATCTTACTCAAACTTTCCAGATCGGCAGCGGTATTACCTCCCACCATGCTGGAAAGATGAAGCAACGACACCTCAACGTAGGGGTTATGGGCGAGCATAAATCCAAGATGATCAGCCGCCTTCAGGGAATTAAACGAACTGTCAACCGGCAGCAGGAATCTTCTCGAATTAACCTTGCCATCCACAATCCAGAGGGGAATTTTGTAACATCTTTCAGCCATGGAGCCGGAAAGGCTGCTACCCATAAACAATTCCTCTATTCTGCCAATTCCACGCCGACCAATGAGCAGGGCATCATAGAGGCCTTTGTTGGCCTCGGTTAAGATATCGGCAGCCACGCTGCTTCTGGATAATTTAACACTGGTAGTCACCTGGGCAGGAGCTATTCCACGGCGGCCAAGCTGCAGAACAGCCTCCTCCATGAACCGTCTGGCCGCCGACAGCTTTGCCCTGACCTGTGTGCTGACCATGGTCATTTGATCCCGTTCATCCACCCATTCCATGCCCAGTCTCGCTGAACCGGCCGGCACCACGCATAGCAGATGAACGTTGATATTCTCCAGATCAGTAAATAGATAACTCAAATAACGCAGAGCGTTAAAGCTATGAATTGAGCCATCCACCGCCGCCAGAACCTTATGTTGTATATCTTGTATAATTTCTGCCATAATTAATTCTTTTATATGAAAGATATGAAAGATATGAAAGATATGAAAGATATGAAAGTCACCTGCCAATGGTATCCATTATGGCAATGTCAATTGCTCCGATATGGAATCAATCTCTGACTGATGCAGAAACGGTAGACCAATTTGCCTTTAATATCAAGTGGCATTATGCCTTAAATATTACGGCTATTTCAGACCGGGCTTTTTAGGTCAATATTTTCAGACAGGCTCAAAGCCCCATAAGGATAACCGTTATGCGTATCTCCCGGCCATCCATTAAACGTTCCATCTTTACAGATCCATTATGGAGTTCGATAATACGCTTAACAATACTCAGCCCCAGGCCGGAGCCGCCATAGCGCAGGGCTCTTGATTCTTCACCCCGGTAAAAAGGTTCAAATACCCGCCGCAGTTCAACTTCCGCTGGATTGGAAACAGTGTTGGTTACGGTTATTACGATTTGATTCAACTTCTTTGTACCTCTTACCTCAACCCTGCCGCCGGCCTTATTATATTTAATGGCATTATCTATAATGTTCGAAAATGCCCGTTCTAATTTTTCCATCTTCCCCGACACTATCAACTGCGCCGGTAAATAAGATTCAAGCGCTATATTTTTCGCCGCCGCCAATAATTGATAATCCTGAAGAAGAGAGGAGAGCAATATTGTCATATCCAGCGGTTCTTTATCCATCCCGGTCAAAACTTCCAAAGCGGAAAGATCAAGTAAGTTTTTAATCAACCGTTCCATGCGCAGGGTCTGCATGGTCATCCTATCAATAATTTCTGAGCACCTGTTCCCGCGCATAGCATCGGCGGAACGTAATTCATCCAAGGACAACCGAATCATGGTCAACGGCGTTTTTAACTCATGAGATGTATCGCTGACCAGCCTTTTCTGGCTTAAAAAAGCCTGTTGCAGACGTTCGAAAACCTTATTCAAGGTTCTAGCCAGAGTACTGAATTCATCTCCCTCACCAGCCACCGGAATTCGGTGGTCAAGATGACGTTCAGTAATTTCACGAGTCTGGTCGTTTATCCTCCTGACCGGTTCAAGAATGATACCGGCCACAAAATAGCTGGCCGCCAGCAACAGGAGGCTGGAAAACAGCAGGCTGCTGAGGACACCGACGGATATATCCCACAACTCTTCAACAATCACCTCCACAGGACGAGCCACGCAGACGATAAAATCATGGCCGCCACCACCGGCAATGGCCAACCTCCTCATCCTAAAAGTTACCTCATTTTCATCATCCTGGCCCAGTTCAATCCTGGTTCTTGGAATGGTACGACTTACCGTTATACTGCCATCCACCCGCGGTTCCGGCAGTTTTATAATTTTGGATAACTTTGATTGATAAAGCGGTTTCTTTTGACCTTTGAGGTAAATCTTCAGCCAATAACCGTCATCACCGACAAAGGCGGTAGCCTGGCCCTGGCAAAGACGTTTATCGACAATCTGTACCGCCCGCCTGGCAACAGTCAGCAATTCGGCGTCAATAATCCGCCTTGGCTGCTCCAGCATCTGCCACAGGATAATTGCCGAGAATATGAGACTGGCTCCAAAACCAGCCACCGTAATCAACAGGGCAATTTTTTTCCTGACCGTCATCAGCCACCGTCCCGGATAATATAGCCGACACCACGGATGGTCTTGATTATGCCGCCAGGCCCGGAGCTACCAATTTTATGGCGCAGATTTTTGATATGAACATCCATAAAATTGGACATACTGAAGGGGTCAAAGGCATCTCCCCAGACATGCTCAGCCAGACTGAAACGAGAGACCGCCCGGTTTTTATTATAGAGGAGAAACTCCAGGATGGAAAACTCCCGGGCGGTAAGTTCAAGCGTCCGGCCGTCTCTTATTACCTCACGGCTCACCGTATCAAGGCAGAGGTCGTGAACAAGAAGCCGGGTATCCTTCTGAGTACCAAAGCGCCTGAAAAGAGCCCGAACCCGGGCCAGAAGTTCATCAAGCGAGAAGGGCTTAGCCAGATAATCGTCAGCCCCAAGATCAAGGCCTTTAATCTTATCATCACTTCCGCCTCTGGCACTCAGCATCAAGACCGGAGTCTTAATACCAGCCTCCCGCATCTCCCGCAGTACAGTCAAGCCGTCTTTCCCGGGCAACATGATATCTAAAATAATCAGATCAAAGGGCAGATCAAAAATTCGTTCCAGGGCCTCTTCGCCATCCTCCGCTGTTGCCGTCAGATAACGCTGACCGGCAAGGGCGCACCGCAGCTGTTCCAGCAAGACCAATTCATCATCAACAATAAGTATCTTCATCGGCTACCCCCCGGCTCTTTCGCCCATATGAGCAGTACCCTGCCCTGCCAGACAGCCCGCTCATGGTCACCCCATTCATAATGACACCTTTTACTATACCGGAGGACTCATGAAATCCGCTATTTCTTAACAACCCCTCTAACTCCGCCGCTGATTAAGGCTGCGATATCCACCAGGGTCAGAAAGGGACTAACCCCCTTTTTGGTGGTGGCGAGATAATGCGGCACCCACTCCGGGTTGAATTTGTCTTTGAAATTACGCAGCCCCTGAAAATTATAAAAACGGCGGCCTTTCTTATAGATCAACAGGCCGAAGCGATCCCACAGACGGGCATTCTCATGCTCCATGAAGCCGGAAAGCGGCACCATTCCCAGACTGAACTCCCCAAAGTTCATCTCCTTCAAAGCTAACATTAATTCAACAAAAAGAAACTCCATGGTATTATTGCCGGCCTTTGGCAGATGACGCATCAAGTCGATTGTGGCCTCGACCTTGGTATCGGTACTGAAGATATTGGCAAAGGCCGAAACATGGTCATTTTCGTAGACCAGAGCCAAGGGAAATTCGTTCAGATATTCACGGTTGAAACGGCCTAAAGAATATCTTTTTTCACGAACATTTTTCATGCTCAGCCATTGTTCGGAGATAAGGCTCAACTCATCCAGCAGATCAGTTTTATGAGGCGGATATGTAATCCGAAAGCTCAGGCCGTCACGCAGCGCCCGGTTCCGGGCCTGACGCAGCTTGGCCCGTCTGGCGCCCTCGAGGCTGAAATCCATCAGCCTGACGCGGGCCTCTTCTCCAAGTTTAAAGAGATTAAAACCGGCGTCAATATACCAGTCGAGATGCTCCCGGCCCACCTGATAAAATACCGCGTGCCCCTGCTCCTTCGCGGCCATGGCCTTAAACTCCCAGATAAGCTCAATCATCTCGGCAGTGGAAGTACCCACCGGATCCCCCAGGGCAACCCAACTGCGGTTATGAATGGAATACATGATAAAGCTGTGGCGTTTTTCTGAGAATAACAGAGTCTTGTCACCGGTCAGGGCAAAGTTGGCATCGGCATTATCCTGTTTTTTAATGAGCTCCCGGGCCGCCGCCAACAATGAGGCGTCTGATTCCTTAACCTGCCTTCCCGGCGGCCGCAGGACGTTCAGAATATAGACAATAAGAAAGGTGGAGACCGCTATAGCCGCAGTACGCAGCCCCCTTGGCGCCTGACTGTCTATGGCGAATTTCCACCACAGGTCATTCTGGTACGGCGTCGCCTTAAAGGAGAATAATAACAACCAGCCAAAGCAGGCGAGAGCCGCCAGGGTTAACAGAATCCATTTTACATCAAGGATATTGGAAAACAACCTGGCCCGCCGGTAAAATAACCGTCGGCTGCTGAATAACAGGGCCAGGGTCAGAATCATGACCAGCCCACGGTCATAATCCAGGGTCTGAATAAAGGAGAGCACCGCTCCGGCGATAAATAAAAATCCGCTCAACCACAGGGCGGCCTGTATACGCTGATAGAGGGCAAAGGATAAAATGATCAGGATAATGCCGATAACACCGCCCAGCATATGGGATAATTCAACAAGCTCCAGTGGAAAAAATTTGCCGATGAGCATGAGTGAACGGGCTGGTAAGGAGATTGAACTGCCAAGGAGGAGGATGAGTCCGGAAATAAAGGTAAGCCCGGCCAGAGCCGGAGGGATCGCCAGCCGGGAGACGTTGGCAATAAGTTTAAACCGTTTCTCAATTAGACCGCCATTATTGCGCGTCTTGAGCATAACGGCTCCCTCACTGCCCACCAGCAGAAGGATACCGGTGACAAAGGGGAACAGATAATAGATAAGGCGGTAAGTGATAAGCGCCGAGGAGAGGGTTTCCAGGGGGACATAACGATGCAGGGCAGTCGCCATTACGACCTCAAAAACACCGATACCACCGGGCACCTGACTGAAAACTCCAGCTATCAGCGCTACGGCGTAAACGGCAAGCAGGCCGATAAAGGGGAAGCTGTTAGCGGGCAGCAGGATAAACAGCGTCGCCCCGGCCAGGCCGATATCCATAATGGAAAACAGAATCTGACCGGCCAGAATATTGCTGCTTGGCAGGCGGAAGGTTCTCTTACCAAAATGAATAGTGCCGTGCCGCCGGCTGCGGACAAACAAAACGGCGAGAGAGCCTAAGAGCAGCCCCGCAGCCAGCAGGCGGATAATCACAGGTGAAAAGGAGAAATAATCACTCAAGACCCGCGGGTAGGACACTAAGGCTATGCCGCCGACAATGATTTCCCCAATGGCAAAACCCACTGTGCAGAAGGCAATCACCAGGGCGGTCTCCGCGGCCTTCAACCCGGCCCTGGAATATAAGCGGTAACGAATAGCACCGCCGGATAACCAGCTTAAGCCGATGGTATTACTTAACGAAAAACCAGTAAATGAGATAAAGGCAATTAAGGGGAAGGGTAATTTTTTACCAATATAGCGCAGCGCCGACCAGTCATAACCAATTAAGGCCGCATAGCCCAGCACCGTAAACAGGAAGGCCAGCGCAATCTTCCTGGCAGATATGGCCTGCATCTGCCGATAGACATCATGGATATGAACCTGCCGCGTTATCTGGTAAAGAACGACAATCGCCGCCCCGAAAAACAGAAAGATGACAATATTTGAACCATGCTTCTTAAACCATAAAACCGCAGTAGAGATAAATGATGACATGGATTCTACCTGAAGATGATAGGTAAGAGGCGCTAACCCAAATTATGTGTAAACCGTCCTATTATAAGCTCAATACCCCTGTTCAGACGAAAATTCAACTTACTGATAATTCTGGATTTCCTGGAAAGTCGAAGCATCAACCCGGCTGTGGCAAGGGCGATCAAAAAAGAGCCGGCCATATCAAAGGGAAAATGAAGGCCGGCATATACCCGGCCCCAGGCGGTTAAAAAGGCGGCCGCCAGCAAAGGAACACCGTACACCGCTCCTCTATTCAGCAACAGATATAGAGCAGCGCCAAACATCAAAGTGGCATGATCACTGGGAAAGGAATTTTCCGGCACGTGAGTCAGAAGAGGGGTGCAGAGTCCCATCATAAAGGGCCGGGGATGATAATAGAAGAAACCGGCCAGCTGATTAAAGGCCAGGCCGATTACTCCGGTCTCGGCAGCCTCTATCAGTAAAATCCTTTTATCCCTCTCCACCCGAAACCATAAGATAACGAGACAGACGGCCAGCAGATAAGGCCCGGCCTCGGCAAAAAAAATCGCCAGGGCATCTGCCAGCGGCCTGTTTCCGGCCCCCGCGTGAATCCAGGTGAATATTGTCTGATTAAGCCCCATCCGTCTCATCCAGTCCCCCGCCGCGCAGATTGCGCCGCCATCTCCACCAGTATAAATAACCGATCAGACCGCTGCCAACAACCAGAACCAGGGTAATTATATGCAGATTCTGCAATACGACCTGCTCATTCCTGCCGAACCAATAGCCTAAAGCCGCCAGCACCACCACCCAGAGACCGGCTCCAAGAGTGGTGGCGGCGCAAAAGGCAAAGATATTCATCCGGGCCAGACCGGCGGGCAGCGAAATATACTGCCTGATGCCGGGCAGCAGACGGCCGATAAAGGTGCTGATCTGGCCGTGACGGGCAAAAAAATGATCCGCTTTAACCAGAGATTTATGGCTGATCAGCAGATAACGGCCGTATTTTTCAAAAAACGGGCGGCCGAATTTAAGGGCCAGCCAGTAGTTGAAGACCGCACCCAACAGACTGCCAGTGGTGCCACAGAGAATGACCATGGCGATATTCATTTTACCCGCCGCAGCCAGATAGGCTGCCGGCGGAATTACCACCTCGCTGGGAAAGGGGAAAAAAGAGGACTCCAGGGCCATAAGCAGAATAATACCAATATAGCCCCATTGGCCGACAGCCTCTGCCAGCCAGGTAACAAATTGATGCAGCATTTTATATTTCCCTCTTTTTCCCTTTTGGGGCCGATATTCCCAGTTGCCGCCCCTCATTAAAGCGATAACCGCATTGCCCCCCTGCCAGACGTGCCTCTTCAACATCACGCTGATCAATGGGAAAAACCTTACAGGCCTGCGGACGGCAGGTGCCATAGGCCAGACAGCGCCCCTCATTGGTCAACATGGGGCAGGTAAAGAGCAGATTACAGCAGGTGCCGCATTGCCGGCAGTTCCCCTGGCGCGCGGCGAGCTGCTGCCTGACATAATCCTTACGATAATGCACAAGCAGTAAACGACGTACCTTACCGATAAGATGAAGCCCAAAGCGGGAGTTGGCGCAACCCCTGCGGATAGAGCGCAACGAACGACAGCCAAATGAGATTAAATCCTTTAAACCTGTAAAACGGTGATGCAGACGACTTTGAACCCCAGCTTTCATAATTTAAAATCCTTTTTTCTTTTTTTTTCTTTATGCTGACTCGGCCTAAGACTCAAAATGAAGACAGATGGCCTAATATAAACCACGAACATGAAGAAAGGATGAACATTCTGGGGGTGGAAATAGCGGCTCTCCCCAAAGATCTGCCGGCTACGCGCTTAAGACCGGCTTACAGAGTTTTTATCACCTCAACCATTCGGCTGGTCAAATAATCCAGCTCAGCGCCGGTGATTATATAGGGTGGCATGATATAAACTAAACGGCCAAAGGGCCTGATCCAGACCCCGCGCTCCACAAACTCCCGCTGCAGGGCCGCGACATCAACCGGCTTCTTCATCTCCACCACTCCGATGGCCCCTAAAACCCTGACCTCGGCGACCGCGGGCAGCGCCCGGCAGGGCTCCAATCCACGGCGCAGGCCGGAGGCAAGACCGCCGATAAGTGTGCTGATATCCATCTCTGAGAGTAAATCGAGACTGGCATTGGCCACGGCACAGGCCAGGGGATTAGCCATAAAGGTGGGGCCGTGCATAAATACCCCGTCCCGGCGACCGATAACCTCCCCCACCCGCTCCGTGGTCAGAGTGGCGGCAAAACTCATATAGCCGCCGGTAAGCGCCTTGCCAAGACACATAATATCCGGAGCCACCCCGGCGTGTTCACAGGCAAACATGCGGCCGGTACGGCCAAAGCCGGTGGCAATTTCGTCTAAAATCAGCAGCACCCCGTATTCATCACACAACTTCCGCACCCGGCGCAGAAACTCCGGGGCGTAAAAATACATACCACCCGCCCCCTGAACAACAGGCTCCATAATAACGGCGGCGATTTCCTGATGGTGCCCTGCTAATTGAGTCTGGAAATCGGCAATATCATCCTCGCGCCAGGCCTCGTCATTAGTGGACACCGGCCGTTCGGCAAAGAACTGTACCGGCAGCGCCCCGCTGAACAGTTGATGCATACCGGTCACCGGATCGCAAACCGACATGGCCCCCAGGGTATCGCCATGATAACCGCCGCGGATGGTAAGAAAGTGCTTACGCCGCTCCAGCTTTAGAGCGGCCTGATACTGCAGGGCCATCTTCATGGCCACCTCCACGGCCACTGAGCCGCTGTCACAGAAAAACACTTTTTGCAGGTTAGGGGGGGTAATATCAATGAGGGTGCGGGCCAGGCTCACCGCCGGTTCATGAGTCAGACCGCCGAACATGACATGAGCCATTTTTTCGGCCTGCTCCTTAAGAGAGGTGTTCAACCGGGGATGATTGTAACCATGGATAGCGCACCACCAGGAGGACATGCCGTCAATCAGTTCACGGCCGTCCATGAGCCGCAGATAAACGCCGTGGGCGGCGACCACCGGATAGACGGGCAATGGCTCAGTGGGAGATGTGTAGGGATGCCAAACGTGCCGACGGTCATAATCGAGCAGAACGGCCTCCGGCTGTATTTGGGGCATGCGGATTTACCTGAAAATCACCTTGCAGAAACGCCGTTTGCCTACCTGGATCAAAATTTCACCGGCAGCCGCGGCCTGATACTCCACATCATTTATCTTCGCGCCGTCAATGGAGACGGCGTTCTGCTTAATCATGCGCCGGGCCTCGCCGGTGCCCTTCACCAGACCGCAATCAGTTAGAAGCCTCGGCAGCCAGATATCGGCCCCGGCGGCCATCTCCCGCTCCGGGATGTCATCGGGCAGACCATGGGCCTTAAACACCCGCTGAAAATTTTCCTCAGCCCGCCGGGCGGCTTCCTCGTCATAATAACGGGCGGTGAGCTCACGGGCCAGCCTCATCTTGACCTTTTTGGGATGGGCCGCGCCCCGCTCCATATCTCGGCGCAGCTCCTCAATTCCGGCAAGGGGTAAATCGCTCAACAATTCATAATAACGGAACATTATCTCATCGGGGATGGATAGAATCTTGCCGTAAATATCATCAGGGCTGTCAGTGATACCGATATAATTCCCCAGGGACTTACTCATCTTATTGACCCCGTCCAGCCCCTCAAGAAGCGGCATGGTAATCACCACCTGCGGTTCCTGACCGTAGGTACGCTGCAACTCCCGGCCCATGAGCAGATTAAAGAGTTGATCCGTACCGCCGATCTCCACATCGGCCTTTAAGGCCACGGAATCATAGCCCTGCATCAGGGGATAAAGAAACTCATGGATACTGATGGGCTGCTGCCCGGCAAAACGCTTTTTGAAATCGTCACGTTCCAGCATCCGGGCCACGGTGAGCTGGGCCGCCAGTTTCACAAACTCACGAGGGGATAATTTATCCAGCCAGGCGCTGTTAAAGACCACCCTGGTCTTTTCCGGGTCAAGGATTTTGAATATCTGCTCCTTATAGGTCTCAGCGTTACGCTCCACATCCTCCCGGCTCAAGGCCTTGCGGGTAGCTGACTTGCCGGTGGGATCACCAATCATACCGGTAAAATCGCCAATCAAAAAAAGAATTTCATGACCCATGTCCTGAAAATGCTTCAGTTTCTGAATCAACACGGTATGCCCGAGATGAAGATCGGGAGCAGTGGGATCAAAACCGGCCTTAATCCTTAAAGGCCTGCCCTCAGCCGCCGACTCGGCTAATTTTTTCTCCAGATCATCCTTAGAGATCAGATCAACGGCACCCCGACTGATAATCTCCATTTGTTCTACTGCTGATTTAATCATAATAGTTGTGCTTTCTTTGTGTCTTTCCGCTTACGCGCCCTCGGCACGAAAATTTTCTTTTCAGGTGAATTATATATTTTATACATTAAAGGTAACCGTTCAGGAAAGCGAAGACTCCGGATGTGCTCCAGCTCGGAGTCTTCGCTTACCTCATTCGTTTTGGCCACCGAATCTGTACACCCCGTACGTGAGGTGGACAGGTAAGCGTAGACTCCGAAACGGACGAAAATGGGGTGCAGCTGAACGGTTACCATTAAAGGACAATCACTTGGCGTATTCCACCGACCTCGTCTCCCGGATTACCGTGACCCGAATCTGGCCGGGATAGGTAAGATTTTCCTCTATCTTCTTGGCAATATCCTTGCCTAACATGGTGGTCTCCATATCCTTGACCTCAGAGCTGTTGACAATCACCCGCACCTCACGCCCGGCCTGAATGGCAAAGCTCTTTTCAACCCCCTTGAAGGAGTTGGCCAGATCCTCCAGATCCTCCAGACGTTTAACATAGGACTCCAGCATCTCCTTCCTGGCCCCCGGACGCGCCCCGGACAAGGCATCGGCCGACTGCACCAGAATATCTAAGACATTAACCGCCTCAATATCCTCGTGATGAGCGCCGATAGCCTGCACCACCTCCGGCGACTCCTTGTATTTACGGGCCAGATCACGACCAATAATGGCGTGCGAGCCCTCAACCTCGTGATCCACCGCCTTGCCGATATCGTGCAGCAGCCCCGCTCTCTTGGCCTGTTTAACATCCAGCCCTAATTCCGCCGCCATAATACCGCAGAGAAAGGCTACCTCCAGGGAATGCACCAGCACGTTCTGACCGTAACTGGTTCGGTATTTTAAACGGCCCAGGAGCATAATCACCTCCGGATGAACGCCATGTACCCCCACATCAAAAGTAGCCTGTTCACCGGCCTCCCGCATGGTTACATCCAACTCCTTGCTCACCTTTTCTACAATCTCCTCAATACGGGCCGGATGGATTCTGCCGTCAGCAATAAGCCGTTCCATGGCCTGCCGCGCCACCTCACGCCGTACCGGATTAAAACCGGAGAGAATAACCGCCTCCGGGGTATCATCAATAATAATATCAATGCCCGTGGCAGCCTCAATGGCCCGAATATTACGTCCTTCCCGGCCTATAATGCGACCCTTCATCTCCTCATTGGGCAGGGGAACAATGGAAACGGCCCGTTCGGCGACATAATCCCCGGCATAACGGGACATGGCAAGCGCCAGAATATTCTTGGCCTTGCGGTCGGCCTGCATCTTCATCTCATTCTCAATCCGCACCACCTCCTTGGCGGCCTCCATCCGCGCCTCACTCGCAATACTTTCGATGAGGCGTTTCTGGGCCTCTTCCTTGGAGATACCAGCGATGGTCTCAAGTTTGTTCTGCTGTTCAGCGATAAGACGGTCAATCTCCTTGCGGCGGTGCGCCAGGGAACTCTCCTGCCTGGCAAAGGACTTTTCCTTATTTAGAATATCCACTTCCCGTTTATCAAGGAGATCAATTTTCCGCTCAATTTGCTCCAGACGCTGACTGATTTTCTTCTCATCCTTCTGTAAATCAGCCCCCCTCAGACGCAGCTCCTTATCAAGTTCCTGCTTACGGCTAAAGCTCTCTTCCTTGATATGAAGAATGGCATCCTGCTTAATACGCTCGGCCTCAGCCAGAGCATCCTCCACCATCTTCCGGGCCTGAGCGTCAGCATCTTCTTTACTGGCCAGAGACATCTTTTTATGCACAACTACGCCCAGACCAATACCGGCAATAATAGCTGCTAAGACGACAATAACAGTTTGCATATCCACAAAAATACCTTATAAATTATGATGAACCCGGTAAAAGCGAGCTGGAAAGGACTTACCTCATTAGGCAGCACAGAGCGCCGAACCATTAAAACGGCCGACTGCCAACGAGGATAAGACGCATCCAGAGACTGTTGCTACACCAGGAGATTAAAGATATGAGGAAAAATCAGAAAAGAGAGGGGAGCTGGGAGTCAAGAAAAACGGGGAAATAATCCATCTGTTATCTTATATTGGCCATATAAGAACCGACACCGGCAAAATAAAGAAACAACAACCCGGCAACGAAAGGCGCGAATCAAAAAACAGCATAAATTATTGTCCGACAAGCGCATGTATGAAAAAAGCGTATTCCTGTACTTGTTAAAATACAAATATTACGCACATGGCGATTAATTATCTAAAACTTCTACCCATGACCAACCTGATCAAATCCCGCATATATAAACGTCTTAATAACGCATAGAACGAAAAAACAAAAATACGAAAATACAAAAAACATTACGAAGACGGAACCGCTAAAAAACCCCCGACCTGCCGTGTCCACAGTCCTTCTGAACCTAACCAATGGTCAGGTGGGCAGTACTCTTAACAACATCAAGAAATTTCAGCGTAGCGAATTTTCTTTCCATTGTCAGGGGAGGAGCCCTTTTATAAATAAATGGCTCAAGAAATTCTGTAAATCACCAACAGGGCAGGGGAAACTCAAATTTGCTCTTTTATATCATCTATAATAGCATTAATTTTATGATCCGTCAGCCGTTTATCCTCGGCAAGCTCTTTTTTAAGCCGGACATACTTACCGGCCATGTTAAGGCTCACCAGAATCGCGGCCCGGGCCGGAAGCAGTTTACCTGTTCCAACCTGTGATTCGATTTGTGACTTAACCAAATCAAGAATCTCCTCAACCTCGTCTTCCGGAGCATCAGTGTTCAACGCGAATTCCTGACCGCATACCTCAAATTTGACCAATCGTTCCAAAAAACTTCCTCGATTGAATTCACACCTGTCTAATTACCAAAATATTCCCCGGCTGGCAACCGCTTTTGTCAGGTGAACAGAGGAGCGCCATGCCCCTGATCCTCTCCGCCTTCGCTGCCTTCAGACTCCTCAGCCACGGCAGGTTCAGGGCTTTTTTCCCAATCCTCTATGGAGTTAATTAAATTATCCACCCGTTCGCTTATCTTGTCCTGCTTGTCATTCAACTCCGCCACCTGGGTTTCCAGGGCCTTGATTTTATCGTCTCTGGTCTGAAGCGTGGTCTGCAGCATTTTTTTATCATTTTTAAGACCCTTTAACTGCTCAATGAGCTTATCAACCACTTCTTCTAATTTAGTCAGTTTAGTATTTTCCATTAATTTTCTCCAGGCCTGATTATTGTTATTTTCAGGCATATACCAAATAATTAATATTTATTTACCGTATCTATTCAGCTAAGGCACCGAATTGCCCTAAACTGTGAACTGTAACCGTTCAGGAAAGCGAAGACTCCGGATGTGCTTCAGGTTCGTTCGTTTCGGAGTCTACGCTTACCTGGCCGCCGAGTCTGTACACCTTGTACGTGAGGTGGCCAAAACGGACGAAGATGGGGTGCAGCTGAATGGTTACTATTTACCACCATACCACTCTGTAAATGGCTTAAGTCGACTGCCGTCCGCAACCTGGTAGTTATCCATAATGCAAAAAGGGCCGATTTCACACTCCCGTCCCACTGTTGAGCGGCCGGTAATATAACAGGGCCCCTGAATAGTAGTATCTATACCAATAGCCGAGCTTCTCTCTATAAATATTGATTCCTGCCCGACAAGACTTACTCCGGCCAGCATCCACTGCTGATTAACCCGGCGCTGCATAACTCCGGTGGCCTCCTCCTGCTCAACCCTGGAGTTTACTCCCATGGTTTCTTCCGGATCAGAACAGATAAAACGGCCGATTTTATGCTGCCGGCGAATAATTTCTACAATATCGGTGAGATATATTTCACCCTGAGCGTTATCTGAGCCCACCAACCGCAGGGCGGCAAAGAGGGCGGGAATCTCCACACAATAGATGCCGGCATTAACCTCCTTGATCTGCCGTTCAGCAGGGGTGGCATCATGTTCCTCAACTATTTTTACCAATTCATCATCCTGATTACAGATAATCCGGCCATAATTATCCGGCTGTCCCAGAATAGTGGTCATCACCGTAAGCGTCCTGGACGCCGCCCGGTGATCAGCCACCATCAGGCTCAAGGTTTCAGACCTGATTAACGGGGTATCACCACAAAGAATAAGCGCCGTACCACTCTTATTCTCAAGAAGGCCGGCAGTTGAGAGAACGGCATGCCCGGTTCCCAGCTGCTCTGCCTGGCGGACAAAGGAGACCGGATATAATGCCAGAGCCGCTTCCACCTCCGCCGCCTGATGGCCGGTTACCACTACGACCCCGGCCTCGAGATCAGAAAGGGTATCCATCACATGACAAATCATGGGACTGAAAAGCACCGGATGCAGAACCTTGGCCCGGGAAGATTTCATTCTTGTACCCTTACCAGCCGCCAGGACAATGGCATGCAAGGGCTTGTTATCTGTTGAGGTCATTGGAGATTAGTTGCTGTTTTTTAATATCAATTAACAAAGGGCGTATTGCAATACGCCCCCACAGGCGTGCTTTTGGGTGATCCAAGCATTACGCCCCTTTGCCTTCAGCCTGGTTGGCGATCATATTCAGGGCGCTGCCGGCCTTGAACCACTCGATCTGCTGCGGGGACATAGTGTGTTTAACAGGGAAACTCTCAAGGCTGCCGTCACTATGATTAAGGGTCATGGTCAATGGGCTGCCGGGGGCCAGGTCAGCCAGACCGCTGACAGCTACCCGATCATCAAAACGTATTTTTTCATAATCGGCCGGATCAGCAAAAGTCAGGGGTAAAATACCCTGCTTCTTCAGATTGGTCTCATGAATTCTGGCAAACCCCCGGACGACAACCGCCTTTGCCCCGAGATAACGCGGCTCCATGGCGGCATGTTCCCGGCTTGAGCCTTCACCGTAATTTTCATCACCAACAGCCACCCAGGAGATACCCTGCTCTTTATAGGCACGAGCCAGAGAACTTAAACCCACCTCACGCTCTCCAGTGACAACATTAACCCCGCAGCCCGCCTTCTCGGCAAAGGCATTGACCGCGCCGCTGAACATATTATCAGATATATTATCAAGATGACCGCGGAATTTCAACCAGGGCCCGGCCGGAGATATATGATCAGTCGTACATTTTCCCACGGCCTTCAGCAGAACCACCAAGTCCCTAAGTTCTTTGCCGTCCCAGGCCGGGAACGGCTCCAGAAGTTGTAAACGCTCACTCTCCGGTGATACCGATACCTGAATCTTATCCGGCTCCGAGGAAGGCTCCTCGTAACTAACCAGACCGGCATCAAAGCCCTTTGGCGGCAGGGCATCGGCGCTGGGCGGCCGCAGACGAATACCATCAATATTATCACGGGCCGGGTCAAAGGTCAGTTTACCGGCTAATACCATGGCGGTAACCGTCTCCGGGCTGCCGATAAAGGCCAGAGTGGCAGGATTACCATCGGCCCGGCTTCTGAAATTACGATTAAAGGAGGTGATTATAGAATTCTTTTCCTGAGCGGTAAAATCCTGGCGCTGCCATTGACCTATACATGGGCCGCAGGCATTGGCCAGCACCACACCACCAATCTGCCGCAGGGGGTCAAGAAGACCGTCCCGCTCCACAGTAGCCCTTACCTGAGCCGAACCGGGGCTGATGAAAAAACGGCTCCTGGCCTTGATACCATGGGCCAGGGCCTGGCGGGCCACATCAGCGGCGCGGCCAATATCCTCATAAGATGAATTAGTGCAGCTGCCAATGAGCCCAACCTTCAACTCCGCGGGATAATCTTTTTCTGCCGCCTCCTCTGCCATCTTGGTCAGCGGTCGTCCCAAATCGGGCGTAAAGGGGCCGGCGACATAGGGAGTGAGGGTATCAAGATCAAGCTCAATTACCTGGTCATAATATTTTTCCGGCTGCTCATAGACCTCGGCGTCAGCCCGCAGTTCATCACCATGGGCCTCGGCCTCAGCCGCCAGCTCCTCACGGCCCGTGGCCCGCAGATAAGCGGCCATCTTATCGTCAAAGGGGAAAATAGAGTTAGTGGCCCCAAGTTCAGCCCCCATATTGGTAATAGTCGCCTTGCCGGTGCAGCTCAAACCGGCAGCGCCAGGGCCGAAATATTCCATCACGCAGCCGGTACCGCCCTTAACTGTGAGTAAATCTAAAAGGCGGAGGATTACATCCTTGGGCGCGGCCCAGCCCCGCAGGCTGCCGGTAAGCCTGACCCCGATCACCCCCGGCCATGACAACTCCCAAGGCATCCCGGCCAGAACATCAACGGCATCAGCCCCGCCTACCCCCACCGACAACATCCCCAAACCACCGGCGTTGGGGGTGTGGGAGTCGGTACCAATCAATAAACCGCCGGGGAAGGCATAATTCTCCAGGATGATCTGATGAATAATCCCGCTGCCCGGCCCCCAGAAACCAATCCCATATTTATTAGACACCGAGCGCAGAAAATCATACACCTCCCGGTTCTTCCGAACGGCCTCAGGCAGATCTTCATCGGCCCCATCCCTGGCACTGATCAAGTGATCGCAATGCACGGTGGAGGGCACCGCCACCCGTGCCCGGCCGGAACGTATAAATTGCAGCAGAGCCATTTGGGCGGTGGCATCCTGCATGGCCACCCGGTCAGGATTCAGATAGACATAGGTTTCCCGCCGCATCGGGGCCTGCCGCGGCAGCTCATGAAGATGAGCCGCCAATATCTTTTCCGTCAGGGTCAAAGGACGGTCAAAGAGCTCACGAGCCTGGGCCTGACGTTTACCCATACCATTATAAAAATCTGCTATCATCTTAAAATCACGAACCATTATTCCCCTCAATAATATAATAATACAAACTTAAAGGGGCCGTACTAAGGCCCCTCATGACAATTTAAATCCAAATTAAAATTATAAATAGTTAGCAATTTAAAGGCATAAGCACAAGCAAAATTAGCAGCTAATTTTTTCACCCCCAATAATGGTGGTATCGGAGAAAGCTCTAATTTACCATGATTCCGTTTCATTCCGAGCCTGCTCCGGAGGTAAGCGCCTACTCCAATCCAGTAAAATCAGATAGTTATAAATACAGGCGGCAGAGTCAAACCCGGAATGACAGACAAAGTACTTTTTACGAGGTCATTAAATAGAAAATTAAAATATTGTTAGAAAGGTATTGACTCTAACTACTTTTTTTTCATAGAATTTTTTTTATCCTGGTTTGTTTTTTTTATTAGCTATATCCGAGGCCATAATAATATGAATTTTTCCCTTAAACAACGCATAATCATTCCCCAATTAATCATTATTTTTTTCCTGCTCGCTGTTTCACTTTTCTCTTACCGTAATCTTAATCTCCTGGGCCGAGTTGTTGATAATCTCGCCGCCTCATCCAGTACCACCCTCAGCTCGGCAACCGATCTGGCCAATAATATTTCAAATGTTCAATTCACGGTAAGCAATTTTTTTAATGAAGCAGGCAGCGATAATTACCAAAAAGCCATTCAGAGCCTCAAAACGATCAAGACCATGGCTCAGGTTAAAAATAATCCCAATATCACCAAGACTATCAATGGCTTGGAAAAAATAACCAAGGCCGCCAAAATTCGTTTTGTCAGCCTGACCAAACAGAACCAGGAATTCATTGATACCCAGCGGGAAGTACAGAAACTATCCGCTCAGGACGAGCAAAACGCCGGCGCGATTCTGGATATGATGACTATGGCCGGCAGTGATATGCGCTCACCAAAGGCCGCTAATCAAAAAACAATAGATGCCGATTTTACCAAACTGGTTAACCCCCTGCCCAAGGGTAAGCTCAAATTCGCCTTAGAGGATTACTGGGATGCCTGGTCCGGATATACCGCGGTCTATTTAAAACTCCGCCAGGATACCAATAAAGTTTTGAACCATACATTGAACACCCTCTATAAATTTCAGGCTCAGGAGATCAAAAAGGCCAAAAGCGGTATGGTACAAACCAGAAACAGAGCCATCCTGAAAATAAAGCACTCCAACCTGCTGCTCATAATCATCAGCGTCACCGCCCTTCTTTTGGGCCTCATTATCTCCTTCCTGCTGGGACATAGTCTTTTTAGAACGGTAAAGAAAATCGCCGGCGGCCTGTCGGATAGTTATCTTGAGGTTGACAACGCCGCGGGCAGCCTTACCGCCGCCAGTCAGGAGATAGCCGAGGCCGCCTCTTCCCAGGCGGCCTCCCTTGAGGAGATCAACGGCTCTTTAGAGGAGGTCACCTCCATGGCGAGACGCAGCGCCGATAACGCCCAGCAGGCCGAGAACCTGATGAATAATACCCAAAGCGCCATTGGTGAAGGCTCCGAATCCATGCAGAACCTGATAACCGCCATGAACAGCATCTCCTCTTCCAACGAGGAGACTCAAAACATCATTAAGGATATTGAGCAGATCGCTTTCCAGACTAACCTCCTGGCCTTGAACGCCGCCGTAGAGGCAGCGAGAGCCGGAGAAGCAGGGGCCGGCTTTGCTGTTGTGGCGGATGAAGTGCGCGATCTGGCCGGCAGATCATCAAAGGCCGCTGGCGGCACCAATGAAATTATTAATAATTCCACCACCAAAATCAGTAACGGCAACGCCATGGTTGAACATACCGCCCAGGCCTATGAGGAAATCGCCGAGAATTCCGGCCAGATAGCCCATATGGTAGCGGAAATCGCCGTCGCCGCGGGAGAACAGGCTAACGGAATAGAAAAAATAAAAGAGGCCATTACTCACCTTGATGAGGCTGGCCAGCGCAACGCGGCCAGTTCCGAGGAACTGGCCGCTGCCGCCGAAACCATGCAGGGTCAAGCCAATATTCTCCGTAATTTTGTCCATGAACTCATAAATCTTATTGGCCAAACAGCTCAAACCGCGGAAAAGAAATATATCTCAGAGACAATTGAACAACCTGCCAATAATGTGAAATTAATAAACCAGGGATGATCAATCAACCGTTAATCAAGAGAACAAAGGAGATCTAAGTGAAAAAGATTCTAATCTTTTTAATGGCTGCGAGTCTCACAGGGCTGGCAGCCAATGAGGTAATAGCGGGTGGCAACACCCTCTTTATCCAAAAATGCGGCAGTTGTCACAAGAGCGGCGGCAAGGCGGCAGTCATTAATCCGGCGGATAAGGCGGGTAGAGTGTGGCAGAAATACTTCAAGCGCGGCCGTCACCCCGTCGACACAAAGATCAGTGACAGCGATATGGCGGCAATTATTACTTATTTAACCAACCATGCCGCTGACAGCGATCAGCCGGAAGCTGCAATTATTCCTAAATAAAATCAGAGTATCAAGCATTTATAAAATAAACTTTTAAAACGCCACAGGAGGCAAGATCTGACAATGAAAAAATATCTATTACTTCCAGCCCTGCTCCTGGCCTGGGCAGGCACAGCCGCCGCGGCTCAAAACACGGTGACCATTCCGGCAGAGGATTATCATGCTATTATCAGTCAATTAAAGGCCCTGCAGCAACGGGTAAATGTCCTGGAGCATCGAAGTCCGACCAACAAGGCGGAGAGTGCCGCTATACCCTCCAAAGTCACCAAGGATATTAACGACATCTACGATACCTTAGACGAGGTAGAGACCAAGACCTTAAAGGACAAAATCAACCTCGGGGCTGAACTGCGCACCAGGGTGGATAATTTTACGGTTAAAAATCATCTCTATTTTTCAACCGGAGCTCAGGGGGTTAAAGAGAGCAATGATAATAGCTGGACCAACCGTTTCCGTATCAATATGGATGCGAAAATCCGCAAAAACCTAAAATTCACCGGCCGTCTTACCGCCTACAAGTTTTTTGCCGGCAGCAACTCACCGGATTCCGCGGTCTTCGGCGATTATGACAGCGCCCATTTGCCAAGCGGCACTAATATAAAATTAGACCGGGCCTATGTGGACTGGGTACCCTCCGGTATGCCAATCCCCCTGGCCTTTACCTTTGGCCGTCATCCCTCCTCCGAGGGCCCTCCATTTGAACTGAAGGAGAACCGCAAACGCCAGTCCACCTACCCTGCCCTGCTCTTTGACGGCGAGGCCGACGGCATTGTAGCCACTATCGGGCTGCAACGTTACACCGGCTGGAAGAACTCGGCCCTCCGCTTCGCCTACGGCAAAGGCTACCAGAATAAAGACACTGTCAACGCCTATCTTGATGCCCCCAACGGCCTGAACGATACCGATGTTTTTGCCACCTTCTTTGAAACCGAAATACCCGGCGTCAACAACAGCCTCCTGGTACTCAGCGCCTTACGGGCCAATAACATGGCGGTTGATTTCAGCAGCTCAAACATCCCCAACCTCGGCGGACAAAGCAAAAATGTCGGCGATCTGGATCTCTACGGTATCCACGCCCAGGCCAATAAGGTCATGAGCTCCAACTTTGATGTCTTTATGTCATTGGGACTGAATCATACCCATCCCAACGGCCAATATTTAACCTATGGCCCGCGGAAGTTAGGCCTGTTAAACAACGACGGTACCAGCAGCCATACCGGCTGGGCTCTGTACACCGGCCTGCGATATACCATCACCAACGCTCGTTTCAATAATCCCAAGGTAGGATTTGAGTATAATCACGGCAGCGAATACTGGTTCAGCTTCACCTCCGGGCCGGCCGAACTTTACAACAAACTGGCCACCCGCGGTAATGCCTATGATTTCTATTATATCCAGCCCTTTAACAAGAATCTCTTTGCCCGGCTGGGATACACCTACGTCAACTACCAGTATAGTCTAACCGCCTTCCCTGTTGGTGATTTCGGCAAATCTCAAGAGGAACTACGCAACGCCTATATGTTGTTAGACTGCCACTTTTAAATTTAGTGGCAGCCCTACCCTAAGGGCAGCAAGATTTTCATAGTGGTTTAGCGAAAATCTTGCTGCCCCGCTTTATCCCCTCTCCTTCTACAAATAAAGCGGCTCCCGCCCTACCTCCTCACCAATACCATGGCATCACCGTAAGAATAAAAGCGATAACCGAGTCTCAGGGCCTCATGGTAGGCCGCCATAAGCCGTTCCCGGCCGGCAAAGGCGCTGACCATGAACAGTAATGAGGATTTGGGCAGATGGAAATTGGTAATCATGTTATCCACCACCTGATATTTATAGCCGGGATAGATATAGAGGCGGCAG
>DRPV01000166.1 GCA_011330685.1 Desulfobacterales bacterium | reverse complement strand
TCAGCCAAGGCAACAAATTGCCCTTAACTGTGAGCTGTAACCGTTCAGATGTGCTCCAGGTTCGTTCGTTTTGGCCACCGAGTCTGTACACCCCGTACGTGAGGTGGACAAAACGGACGAAAATGGGGTGCAGCTGAACGGTTACCCCTTTTCTTTATGTAACTCCTGCTCAATCATCACATCAATACCCTTTAGAGAACGTAGACGAAGGAGCCGGCCGTTAATAAATATTGTCGGTGTACCATGGACACCAACGGCCACACCTTCCCTGATATCTTCGTTAACCCGCCGGATGGCCTCAGGGTCTTGGCGGTCATGTTCAAAACGCGGCATATCAAGCCCTATTTCCCGAGCAAATTGCTGTAATTTAGCCATACTCAAGCTACTGTAATGCTGAAAAATTTTATCGTGCATCTGCCAATATTTACCCTGCCGCCCAGCGGCAATAGCGGCGAGAGATGCCTGACGCGAAAAGCGGTGCATCCGCAGAGGGAATTCTTTATAAACCAGCTTGACTTCAGTGGGATACTGCTTGAGCACCTGCTCAAGTAAGGGATTAACCCTGGCGCAGTACGGTCATTGATAATCACTGAATATTGCGATAACCACCGGGGCATCGGCAGGCCCCTTGAACGGCGAGCCTTTAATGCTGATATTCTGCACAAAACTTAAGCGGGTCATACGCACCACGTGACGGGCGCTATCGGTGAAGAATAAAGTCGTGCCATCTGGTGATACCGCGAGACTATCCGCCTTGCCGCTTAGTTTGACCGACCCCTTGTGACGACCCTTTGAACCAAATATTTCCACCCGGCCGTCTTTGGTAAGAACAAATATCGATTGACCATCCCCGGAGATGGCAGTATCAAGAGGGGCGGAAGACAGGCGCAGACTGGTAATAGGCGTGATCTCCACCTCTACCTTCGCCCCGGCCCAGGTTGGAACCAGCAGCGGCAGAGCCAGCAGCGAGCCTATAATGATTTTTTTGAACATAATTTTCTCCAGTTTCAAAAACAAAGATAAGTAGTAACCATTCAGCTGCACTCCATCTCAGAGTCTTCGCTTTCCTGAACGGTTACATTTATTGCCCCTGCTGAATAGTTAGCAAAATAATCAATAAACCACAGTGGGGAGGCGGTCACCCTCCTAAGTGTAAGCGTTGCAGGGGCGCTTACGGTTTTAAGGTATACCAGAAAACCACTAAGGTCAAATCATTCAGGAACAAAGATGCCGGAACTACCAGAAGTTGAAGTCATCCGCCAGGGGATTGCCCCTATGCTCATCGCCAGAACCATTATCCGCGTCAAAAGCAGCGGTCTTGCCCTCCGCCTGCCCATCCCCAGAACGAAAATCGAGCGCTATATTAAAGATCAGCCCATAACCGCGGTACGCCGACGAGCTAAATATCTGCTTGTAAACATGGCGAACAATGCCGCCTTAATTATCCATCTCGGCATGACGGGACGGCTGGGCATGTTCAGAGCCGACCAGAGCCCGGCCCCCCATGACCATCTATGCTGTCTGCTTGATAACGGCCTGGAGCTGCGTTTTAACGATACCCGCCGTTTTGGGTCAATCCAGGTACTGCCGCCGGATAGCGATGAAGGGCATTTTTTTGCCGCCCTGGGCCCCGAGCCCCTCGGTGACGACTTCACTGTTGACTATATGCAAAACAGGGCCGGAAAAAGGCGGCAGCCCCTGAAAAACTTTCTGATGAACAGCCATGTGGTAGCGGGAATCGGTAATATCTACGCCAACGAAATAACCTTCGCCGCCTCTATCTCACCCACAAGAACGGTCAACAAAATAAGCCGTCGGGAGTGGCAGACCATTATCACCTCAACCAGAGAAATACTTCAGAAGGCTATTGCCGCCGGGGGCTCCACCATTTCCGACTTTATAAACGCGGGCGGCAAACCAGGATATTTCCAACTCCAGCTCCGGGTTTATGGCCGCGCCGGTGAGCCGTGCCCCATCTGCGGCACTGCCATAGAAAAAACCAGTATGGCAGGCCGGGCCACCTTCTGGTGCCATCACTGCCAGCATTAATGATGCTATCGTAAAAAGTCGAAAGGTCTAATTCTGCCCATAATGATTTCAAGGGATTACCTATGGTAAAATTGCCAAATGTGGACTTTTTACCAGAGCATCATTAATCAGCCGAAGCTGAGCCGCCAAAACCAATAATAACAAAGGTACCCTGAGCCGCCGAAGAACGCATGGTTATATCTCCCCTCTGGGTAACAGCCATGAGACGGGCGCTGTAGGTTCCCAGCCCGCTACCGCCCCGCTTGCCCCAAGTCACGTATTTATCAAAAAATGAGGCCCGCAGCTCCTCAGGAACAGCCCCATCATTATGAATTATTATTTCTAAACGTCCATTCTCCGCCTTACGCATGGCAACCTCAATTGCCTGCCCGACGGGCGAGGCCTCCAGGGCATTTTTAATGAGATTAGCCAGCATACTGTAGGTCAACAGTTCATCTCCGCTGATAATAAAACGTTCATCTTTACGGCATGGCCGGTTGTTCACCAGCAGCCGCAGCTCAACCCGCCGACTCTGGAGCTGATCCAGAAGATCAAGGCCGATTTTGCGCAGAATAGCCACACAATCCACCCTCACCGGTTGGAAATTATATCGTCCCTCTTCCATGCGGTAGATTTCCAGCGAGTTATTAATCAACTCCAACATCTTGTAACCGCTGTCCTCAATCATCTGCAGCCATCGCAACTGCTCGGCACTGAGATTATTCTGCTTGCGAATGAGATAAGGAATATTAACAATACCGTTTAAGGGGGCCTTGAGGTCATGGCGGGCGATACGGTCAAGCTCCTCCCGCAGACGATTCGCCTCCCGGCGTTCTCTCAAGTCACGATCATAGGCCAACACCCCTCTGAAAAGACCCTTGTCATCCACCAGGGACTTGGCCTTCCGCCATACCGGTCGTTCCTCCCGCTCCGGGCCATAATAAATTATTATCTCCTCCTCAACATTTATGACCGCCGCCCCTTTTAAACGCTCAAAATTAAGCTGGCAAACCTCCAGGTTTTCCGGATGAATAAAATCAGTCGTCCTCTTACCCACCATTTCCCAGCGCCCCAAGCCATAGAGGCGCAATGCCGCCGGGTTTACATCAACGATTACCCCCTGATCATCGAGAACACTGATGGCATCCGGGGCCGTCTCAAACAAGGTACGGTAACGCTCCTCACTCTGACGGCGGGCGGTTATCTCCAGATCACGACTGCGGATCATATCATGCAGCCGTCCCTTCATAACCAGAAAAGCCTGGGCCAGAACACCAGTTTCATCATTTTTACGGGGGCGAATTTCCTGAGCCCAGTCGCCCTGCGCCAGTTTATTGGCGGCCGCTGCCAACTCCAATATCGGTCGCGTTATCCCCCCGGCCAGCTTGTATGAAACCAGCAGGCATAAGGCCATGGTCAACAATATAATCGCTAAATAGACAATAATTAACCGTCTCGGCACCAGCATAAAACGGTCCATCGGTAGAGCGGCATCAAGAAAAACACCCATTTCAGGTAGATAGATCAAGGCGTTCATCACATCCTGCCCCAGTAGAGGAGCCCGTTTAATCCGCACCCCTCCGAGACACAGACCGGAGGTACCAATTATCTTCCCCAGATTCACCCGGCGCATGGCCTGCCCTTTATCCGGGGTAATCAGCACCCGGCCGTCGGTGGTCATCAAGGTCAAATAACCAGTCTCTTCAAAATGGAAGTTCGCCATGGTTGGCGACAGCCGATCAATGGGTGACAGGGCCATAACCGCTCCGGTAAATCTGCCGAAACGGTCACCATAATAGATATATTCAATATACGGCGGCGGTAGTTCCACCCCCGCCGTATTCTCGGTAACAATTTCAAACTGAATAACATTGGGATGCTGCCTGGCCCGTTTAAAAATGGCGGAAGAGCCAAGTTCCATTAGATGTGTTGACTTGCGGCCGTTGACAACCTTGACCTTTTCAAGGCCGCTCTGATCGAGGTAGGCGACAACGGAAAAATCCTGACTGGAAATATCCTTTAAATATTCGGTAAGGGCACCCTCCCAGAATGAACTGGTATAGGTGGTTACCGCTTCACTATGCCCCAGTTCTCTTATTTCACTTAAGAGCATATCCCAGTTATGACGGACAAAATCAGCCTGGCTGACCGCCACATACCGCATCTGCCGTTTGGCGCTGGCAGTGAGGGAGGTGTAGAGAATAAAATACCCGGCCACAGCAAGAGCCAAGGCTCCGAGGAGAGCCATGAGAAGCTGCACCAGCATAATTTTACTGTTAATAGAAAGAGCCTTCACATCTTTTTACCGCCTTGTAGCTTGGTGTAACTATTAAGCGTTTGAGTAACCAGTTTAGGAAAATTTATTGCCCCTGCCAAATAGTTACGTATTTTTTTTCATTATTTGCAAAAGATGTTTTAGTTCATTATGATAAGAAATTACGAGGTTTAATTCCCCGGTGGTTCAACAAACTTAATTCGAGGTTTTTTCCACAATCACTTATCATAATAAGTGGTTAATAAAACATAAGTCAACGACTATCAGCTCGTCACCAGCGCTGGTGTGGTTAATTGATCGCTAACCGCGGCTAAAGTCAGTGAGGTTGTCAGCCAATTATTTTCTTTGCCCGCGAACGGTTTCTTTATCCCTTACGTACGCTGAATAGTTACAATTATTATATGCCCTGTCTTTTTATTTCAACATTATTATTTATTTTCAGTCTTGTGCCATTAAGTGCCGGAGCCGCCGTCAGTAATCTCGTACCAATGGGAATTGACAGCAGTGCCCTGCTTAATCTTAACGTCAAGGTACTGATTGCCGCCCGTCCCTTATCTATCATCCTGGTGGAAAAGGATTTTCAACGCCTCCGGGTTCTCCGCTATGACGGCAGGTTGCAGGTTATGACGGAATATACCGCGGCTACCGGCGAGAATTCCGGCCCTAAAGTAGTAGAAGGAGACAAAAAAACCCCGGTGGGGATATATTTTATCACCAAAAAATATATCGACAAAAAGCTCACCGTCTTCGGCACCAAGGCCTTTCACCTCAATTATCCAAACGTTTTTGACCGTCTGGAAAAACGAGATGGACATGGTATATTTATTCACGGCACCAACAAAAAATTACGTTATGACAGTACCAATGGCTGCATCAGCCTTAACAACAATGATCTCTCACAATTAGCACGATTTCTAAAAGTTGGGACTATTCCGGTAATCATTGTCCCCAGCCTCCTGGATTTAAAGGATGGCAAAGCCTCATTACCGGATTTAAGCAGCAATAATTTCGAATTAGCCAAGAAATTATTGCTGCCCGAGGCCGTCGATGCCCCTATTACCTTCTACAACCTCTATATGATTCAGATTAACAACCAGACCCTGGTCGCCTGTGAATACAGTCTGCCTGGCCGCAAATCATCTTTCGCCGCCAGTTATATAGGTTTCAAGCCTGGCATAGGCTGGAAGATTATGCAGCGTCTCAGGCCGCCCATCAGCCGAATTCCAACCAAGCGGCTCTCTAAAACCGCTGCCGAGTCAAATATCCTTGCGCTCTCGTCATGGGCGCCCCGAAAAAAGGATGTCTATCTTAGCTGGTACAGAGAGGCAAACAGGCCGCTGAAATTACCAGTGCCTAATCAAGAAACAAAAGCCGCCCAAAAGCAAAAGCCGCCCCTCGCTCAGAGACCGTCACCTGCTCCTTACCGCGGCCCAGCTCCATCCGTACCAAAACGGATGTTTACCATCCTGCTTCTCTCGGCAATCCTCATCATATTGAGTTTATTGACTTATATAATTATACGGTTGCGAGGTTTAGAAAAGAAAAGTCTCACGGTTAGGTTAGACAACAAAGAGGTTCACCTTTATCCCGGCGCTACAGCCCAACAGGAAACCTTGACAAATGATGTTAAACTGCTCAAAAACGATCTTAACGCCCTGGACATTTTTTTAAAGGAGACGGTTATGGAGAGAGAGGAATTCCGAGTCCGAATTGACGATTTGGAGACCAGACTGACCGACAGGCAGGCTGAAATTGAGCAGCTTATTACCGAAAAAGCAGCTTTAAAGCTCAAAGGCATGTCTGGTTTGTCAAAACAGGTGGAAGAATTGGGAGAGATGCGGCAGGAATTACGAATCGCCCAGGAAAAACTTGACGAGTCACGTCAGGACTTAGAGCGCCTCCCAGCCCTTGAGGCGATGCTTGCCGACCAGCAGGAAAAATATCAACAATTAGCCCTTAAACATGCCGCTTTAAAACAGGAGGGGGCAGGAGACACTGCCAGTCTCCAGCAGGAGTTAACGGCCGAGCGCGAAAAGGCGAATGACTTACTAAAGCAATTACAAACCAGCCTGACGGCGCGAGACGCCTTACAAAAGCAACTCCAGGAACAAAAGGCAGAACAGGAGAACGAGGAAAATCTCCAGATTAGAAACCAAAATTTAGAAGCCGAGTTAGAGAACAGCCACGAGGAATGCCGCCTCCTCCAGGATAAAATAGCTCTGCTTAGCCGGGAGGAAGCAGACAGCGAGCAGGAAAGGGAAATCGCTAAGCTGTCAAGTCAGTTAGAAGACATGCAACAACAAAATAACCAGCTAAATGAACGAATTACAACCCTTACCGAGCTGGAGACAGAGTTACACACTGCCCAAAAAGAACAGCAGGACATTGCCGCTCTGCAACAGGAATTGGCAGACATGCAGCAGGAAATAACCGCCCTGCGGGAAAAACTGCGAGCCAGCAAAGATGAGGAACAAGGTTTACGGCAGGAGATCACCACAATATCATCTCAGGCTATAAGGGTAAAAGAGTTAGAGGAACTCCTGTTAGCACGCCAGATTGAGGTGACCAGCCAAGACAACAAAATAGAAGAAATCCACGCCGAACATCAGCAGGAATTAAACGGCCTGAGTCATCAACTGCAAGAGTTACAACAAGCTTTAGAAGAGGAAAGAGCGAGACGCGCCGAGGACGAATCCAAGCTCCACGAACTTGAAGAGGAATTAACGATCCGGCGGCAAACTGTTGAACCAGCGCCCATCAAGCCTGAGGTTAAAGAACCCCCCAGGCCCACGGCAAAAGAGGAAGCGGAACCGGCAGACCTGCCCGCCACGGCTACGAAGCCGCCCGCCGAGACCAAGACACCGGGCAGTCCGTTCCTGCCTGACGATATCCTCAGTAAATGGTTAGAGAGTTAAGGGCCTGGTAACCATTCAGCAAAGGCAACAAATTACCCGAAACTCGGAGCCGTTCAGGTAAGCGCAGACTCCGAGATGGGGTGCAGATGAATAATTACTGGGCCTGTAAAGAAACAGCATGGCACTAAGCCAAATCGACCAGTTCTATCTCGCCCCAGGCCCCTATATCCTCGCCCCGGATAATAACCACCCCGCGGATACCGCTGATCTCCCGAGCCGTGTCCAGGGCCTGGGAGAGGGGGCAATCCCTGCCGACCTCATTACCCAGACGGGTAGCCGCGGCATCAGCCAGGGCGGTATTGGCCGCCAGAACGGTTACCGCGTCAGCCGCTCCGAAACTTAGAGAATGCCCCACCGACGCAGAAGAGGTACAGACCCCCATGGGCATTGCCGCCGCCTTAACCTTGACCCCGACCTTATTACTCAAAGGCGAAGGCCCGGCAAAAACGGCAATCCGGCAATCCTCCCGGCGGTGTAAAAATATATCACCACCATTTTCAACCACCACCTCTTCAATCCCGGCCTCGGCCAATAAGCCGCCGCCAACATATTCCGCCACCGCCCCGGCCACAGCCGCCATGGGGCCGACCCCGGCAGTGGCGGAGGCCTTAAACATATCCTTGACAATGGGCGGAGCCAACCGGTCAATATCGAGAGGCTGCAAAGAAGATTGAAAGGCGGGATTATGGTTGATATAATTTTCCAACTGATTACGATAACGATGAACTAAATCATAGGCTAAGCCATTGACATCCACAGGGGCCATAATCAACAAATCAGTCTCTTTCACCTTAACCTGAAAGGTAGAAAAGCCTGCCGCGCCGACGGTTAGGCGATAATCACGTTTTACATATGAATCTGGCGCGGGTTTAAGGTTACCCCGGCCATATTTTTTATACTTTTTGTATTTTTTGTATTTTTTGTATTGGGGCATATAAATTGATCAATCATGGATTTAATGACGGGCAGTCAGCCGCCTCTGTCAGCCGCAAGACAGCTCAAACAAAAGATTCAGGCCTTGAAGACGCGGTTATCATTTTTATTAAATTCCCCACACCAGGCCTGGTGAAAACTCGGCTGATCCCGGCCCTGGGAGCTCAGGGGGCCGCTGACTGCCAGCGTCAGATGAGCGAGCAGATCGTCCGCCAAGTTAGAGAATTACAGCGTTATAAAGCCACAGGCCTCCAGATTCATTACCAGGGCGGCAAAACCGAAACGATGGCCGCCTGGCTGGGAGACGACCTGAATTATTATCCCCAGAGAGGGGATGACATAGGCTGTCGTATGGCCGCCGCCTTCCAGCAGGCCTTTGCCGCCGGTAACCGGCATGTAATTCTTGTCGGCTCCGACTGTCCGGCCCTCACCGCCGCCATTTTACATAGCGCCTTTAATAAATTAAAACGGCTGGATCTCGTTCTCGGGCCGGCCATGGACGGCGGATATTACCTCATTGGCCTGAACAGCCCCTGCCCGGCACTGTTCACCGGGCTAAGCTGGGGTACCGGCATGGTATTGGCCGAAACCTTGCAGAAGGCAGAGGAGCAAGGTCTCTCAGTCAACTTAATGGACACCCTTTATGACATCGACCGTCCGGAAGACCTTAGACATTTCCATAATTATACCCGCCCTTAACGAAGCCGGCAATATCGCCCGCACCCTGCGGGCGGCAGCGGTTCCGGGAATTAAAGAAATTATTGTAGTTGACGGCGGCAGTACCGACGATACAATGACCATTGCCCAGGATAATGGCGCTATTATTCACCGCTCGCCAGCAGGACGAGCCCGGCAAATGAATCACGGCGCGGAGGCAGCAAGAGGCGGTATTTTCCTTTTCCTGCACGCCGACACGCTGTTGCCGCCGGATTTCCAGCATCATATAATGCGAATTATGCGGCAGCCCAATACCGCCGCCGGGGCCTTTCGCTTCGCCATGGATCGTCGGGGAAGGGGAAACCGCCTGGTGGAGGTCGGCACCAACCTGAGAACCCGCCTCCTGCAGCTGCCCTATGGCGACCAGGCTATCTTTGTCAGCAGCGTTTTGTTCAAAAAAGCAGGCGGTTATGCCTCTCAACCAATTTTGGAAGACGTTCTGCTCATCAAGGCCTTGAAGAAATACGGTAGAATCAGAATAGCGCCGGTCGCCGCCATCACCTCTGACCGGCGCTGGCAGCGTCTGGGACTGTTCAAGACCACCCTTATCAACCAGGCAATCATGGCAGGATATTTACTTGGCCTGCCCCCCCAGCTTCTTAAGGGCTGGTACAGGATTGGCAAGAAATGAGGAGATGGCCGGAGATTTGGGAATCAGTGACTTCTGCAACTCCTTATCCTTGATAAAAGAGGTCACAAAGCGGGCGCTACGGGTAAGATATCTGGCGCTGAATGACTTTTGAATAATGGGATTACCGGGAGAGAATATGCCGGCGAGAGCCATATAGGCCAGGGTGGAAATAAAAACGGCCTTGAGCAGACCAAATATGCCGCCCATGAGCCGGTCAAACCAGCCCAGAAAGGAGACCTGCATCACCTTTTTCAGACCCGCTCCCAACAGCATAATAATGACATAGGTAGCTAAAAAAAGCAGGGTGTAGGTAATAACAAAACGGAGTTCCGGGTTATGCACCCACTTACTCAAATAGCTGGAAAAATGGTCATAATAGGCCCCAGCGGCGACATACCCCGTGGTCAGGGCCAGAACAAAGGCAATCTGCCGGACAAAACCAATCCACACTCCGCGCACCAAGAACAAAACGGTGATAATAATAACACCAATATCAAGAGCTGTCATAGAAATATAAGTTAAATTTTAATCGTGAATCCACCAAGTTAACAACTACCGGCAAACATTGGCGGCCCTTTTTAGCAAGTAATTATCGGGTGTACAAGAAAGACTATATTTTATGCAAAATAGCAAGAAATTTCCCCCCTCAGACGGCCGGGCAAGTCACAAGATAGCCATTCAGCCCCTGTTTTCCAAGACCATAATATCAGAACTGCCACTTTTTAAAGGAATAAAGACCGCGGCCTTCCGCCTGACAATCAGCCCGCAACAAGCTAATCTCGCCCACCGTTATCTCAGCCCGGCAGAGGATAGGATTTTACGGCGATTTACCTTTCCCAAGCGGGCCGCTCAATGGCTGGCCGGCCGTCTGTGCGCCAAAGCTGCGGCCCTAGAAGTTATTTCCGCCTCCCGCCCCGGCTTCCCAGCCTGGCGGCAGATAGAGATAAACAACCAAGCCGACGGCCGCCCGTTTATAACGCCGCGCGGCACCGGGCTCGTCCCCGATATATCCATCAGCCATAGCGGGGTTCAGGCCGCGGCCCTGGCCGTATGGCCATTTTTATGCGGCCTGGATATCCAGGAAATAAGGGACACAAGCCGCATAAAAAGTCGTTTCGCAAGCCCGGAGGAAGAAATCATGATACTGCGTCATGGGGCTGGCGCAAACCAATCTTCCAGGGCAATGTTCACCATGCTTTGGTCAATAAAAGAGGCGGTTCGCAAGGCCTTTCCTCTTCACCCCCTGCCGGGTTTTTTAGACTTAAATCTCCAGTCGTTAACCACTGTCCCCGGCGGTTTCAGCGGCCGTGTAGCCTGTCGGCGCTCCGACATGCCCGACAACTTGTCATTCTTCGCCTTTATCGAAAATAATTACGCCGCGGCCCTCACCATAAATCGTGAATCCGGCACAACGCCGGATAATTTTTTCGACTAATCTGTTTCATTGCCCCTTGTCTATTTCGTCTACCTTGCTTATAATAACTATGATAAAGGAGGTGGCCAAATGAATATAAATTCACTCAACAGCCTGAATCCAAGCCAGCTGTATCAAAACACCGCGGATAGTCAAAATGCCCCTCAGGCTCAAAGGACGCAGAAGAACACTGCTCCGCGGGCCCAAAGCCGGGTAGAGATATCCAGGCAGGCCCGGCAGTTGCAACAGCAGGCCGCAACCCAACGGCGGGAAGAGATTAAAGCGGAACAGAAGCCGGAACCGGGAACAACCGCCCAGGCCAGAGGCAGCGCAGAACGAAACCAGGTTCGCCAGGCAGAGACCGCGGCCGGTAGCGCCAAGGGTCAAGCCATAAATCTTGTCGCCTGATAGTGGATATAGCCCAGCACCTTGCCCAGACCCCCTTATTCGAGGGGCTTTCCAGCCGCCTGATTGCCGAGCTGTCCACTATCCTTAACGACCAGACCGTAGGACGCGGCGAGACGATATTTGCCGAGGGTGATCCCGGCTTGGGATTTTACATAGTGGTAAGCGGTAAGGTAAAAATATTTAAACTATCAGCCGACGGTAAGGAGCAGATCCTCCACATCTTTGAGCATCGAGAGCCCTTTGCCGAGGCGGCAATTTTTGCTGGAGCCCCCTACCCTGCATACGCCATGGCCATGACCAAGGCTAGATTATTCTTTTTTTCCCGCACGGCCTTCATGGAATTAATTCGTACCAAACCGGATCTGGCCATGAACATGATGGCCGCCCTTTCCCGGCGTCTCAAAAAATTTACCTCCATGATTGAGGCCTTGTCTCTGAAAGAGGTTCCCGGCCGCCTGGCCGCCCATCTATTATTGCTCAGTGAACAACAGGGCCCGGATTTTAAACTTGATATTGCCAAAAACAACCTGGCAAGCCTCCTCGGCACCATTCCGGAAACCCTGTCCCGCATCTTCGCAAAAATGGTCAAAAACGGCTTCATCGAATCCAGTGGTAAGCAGATAAAAATTCTCAACTTGGAAGCTCTGAAGGATCTAGCTTCCGGCAGCCGCCGCCTATAATCAAGGACTTTTTAAATAATCCGGTAAAATTTTATGGGCCTGCACCGGATCCATGGGGGCCTTACGACGGTCAATTTTCAGTCCCCTTTCCGCCGCCTTTTTATCTAACACCATAATATCCTGCTTGGCGGTCAACGGTCTGCCATCCGCGTCGGTAAAAGCTATAAGAGCCGGCCCCTCACTGTCAAGGACATAGGCCAGCTGGCCATTGATCAGTGAGACCACACTACCGGAAGGATATATCCCCACCGCCCGGACAAAGGCATGGAGAATAAACTGGAGCAGGGTATCCTTCTGGGCGTATTTGTGAAAAATATCCGCCACCACCCCAACTGGGTTCAAAGCCTCTTTATAACAGCGTTTAGAGGTCATGGCGTCGAAGATATCGGCTAATTTGCAGACCTTGACATAAGCAGGAATATCTAAGGGAGAGATTTCAGCGGGATAACAGCGTTCCTCATCTTCAAAGAGCCGGGCATGGTGATAATGACTTATTTTACAGAGATATGGATTAATTAGATGATTTTTCTCAAGTATCTTAATGCCGTTGATGGTGCTGTGGGTCTTAACAACCTCAAATTCGCTCTTACTCAGCCGCCCCTTTTTATTCAGAATCGACTTTTCAACTAACATCTTACCCATATCGTGCATAAAAAATCCGGCTGAGATATCCTGCAATTCATCATCCTGAAAATATTTAAAGGCCTGGGGCATAGCCTTTGTAGCCGCGGCAGTAAGAGAGGTCGGCATACTGTTAAGGTGATTATTGACCATGGCGTTAAAGTTTTCGTTAAACTTCTTCATTACCACGGTGCCGATCACACAAACATTCAGAGAATGATTATAAAGATATTGATCGTAAGAAAAAATCTCTCTGGTTAAATATGAAAAAGCGGTCTCATTCTGCGAAATAAAACCAAATAAGTCTCGCACCGTGTCATCAATGGGCTCAAAATCGAAATTACCGCCGGTCTCCTGAATCTGGTTCAGGGCATTTTTGAGACTCTTTTTGGCTAAAGAGGCCTTCTCTGCCGCGGCCCGCCGCAATTCTTCAATATCATGTATACGGCGGTCTATCTCCGAGACCGGCAGCGGTGGTTTGGGGGCTGGTGCCGGTTTAGAGGCCGGTGCCGCCTCGGTTTTAACAACAACCGGCTGCCCGCTTTCATCCCATAAACCGCCGTTACCACCACTGACAATGGAAATCAACTCCACCCCAAATTTTTTAACCCGCAGCAGGGGGGCCACATCCGCCACCAGAACATCCCGTTCCAAAATCAGGCGGCCCTGTTTATTAAAAACATCAACTCCGGTACGAATCTTCCCGCCGGATTGAACAATTTCGATTAATTTATCAATGGAAATTCTAATTTCTCCGTCCGCCATCCCCCCTCCTGTTTTGATAACAAACCTAATAATTTATTTATTGTATATCAAAAAAGAACCAGAAACCAGGGTATTTGGATTTTTTCAGCCTGATTAATACCAGTACCAGGTATTTTGAGCGGATTTAAAAAGAAAATAGATTCGTCATGACTATTATTGACATGAGCTTTTTGAGATGTTAAAAAAACTAAATTGAAAATTCAGAAATTTACGGAGGAATGGCCGAGTGGTTGAAGGCGGCGGTCTTGAAAACCGTTGTACGAAAGTACCGTGGGTTCGAATCCTACTTCCTCCGCCAATTTTTTATCGCCACCTCTCCCGCCAGCAGTCAAGCTCTAAAAAATCCCCCGCCAAAAAGGACAAACTTAAATGACAGGCCTATTGCGAAATATCCGGCCGGAGACCGAAAAGATAGATCTTATCATGGGGCAGGATTTAAGTGCCGCCATTGACAATCCACTGCTAAGTGAAGTCATAAAATATGCCGTCTTTAACGGCGGCAAACGCATCCGCCCCCTGCTGACTATCCTGAGCGCCGGGTTAGAAGACTGCAATTCACCGGATCTCTACCGTCTGGCCCTGACCTTTGAGTACCTGCATGCCGCGAGCCTACTGCACGACGACGTAATTGACCATGCCGAAGAGCGTCGGGGCCGTAAGGCCGCCAACAAGGTCTGGAGCAATACCCATGTAATTCTTGCTGGTGATTTTCTGCACAGCCATGCCATGCGTCTGGCCGGAACTGTGGGCGGTATATCCTGCCTGAAGGTAATATGCCGTGCCACTGCCGCCATGGTGGAATCGGAATTTCTGCAATTACAAAACGCCGAGAAGCGGGAGACCGCGGAGAGCTATTATTTTGCGGTCTTGCGGGGTAAAACTGCCGCTCTGATTGCCGCGGCCTGTGAGACAGGTGCCATCTTTGCCGACAGTACCAGAGACAAGAGACAGGCCCTGGCCCTGTTCGGCACGAATCTGGGTTTAGCGTTCCAGATAATTGATGACCTCCTGGATTATCTGGGCGATGAGGCCAAAACCGGCAAGACAGTGGGCAATGACTTCCAGGAAGGCAAAATGACCCTGCCGCTCCTCTACGCCTTAAGGGGAGACAGCAACGACTGCCGGGAGTTAAAGAAACTTCTAACAAATACAGCCGCTGATAGAAATAGTTATTTCACCAGGGCGCGAGACATAATTTCCATGACGGGAGGATTTACCGCCGCCCGGCAGCGAGCCATAAGCCTGATTGATGAGGCCCTGGCAGCTCTACACATATTCCCGGATTCCAGCGCCAAAGACACCCTGCACGCCCTGGCTCATTACGTTCTGGAGCGGGACAAATAATGGCCAAAAAGAAATCTAAAAGAGGAAAGAAAAAATTTGGCCTTTACATCGCCCTGTTATTAACCTTAGTCCTCTTCGCCTCCATCGCCCTTGCCCTTTATTTTATCTTTTTAAGAACCACACCCACCGTAAAACCTGTCTCTCAGTATGGGCAAACACCGCCGGCAGAAATAGATTCCAAGCCGTACAAAACACCATTTAAGCCAAAAATAGCAATAATAATCGACGACATAGGCAACCAGAAGAAACTGGCCATAGCCCTTATGAACCTTGACCTGAATCTTTCTTTCTCCGTTATGCCCTTTCGCCCATTCAGCCGGGAGCTGGCCCTTAAGGCCGCTGCCCTGCATCACGATGTCCTCCTCCATCTCCCCATGGAGCCTCATAATATGCGGCGCTGGAACCCCGGCCGGGGGGCCTTGTTACTCTCCATGTCCCAGGGCGAAATGGGCCGGATTTTAGATCAGGATCTCAGGGAGCTCCCCATGGTCATTGGCGTAAACAACCACATGGGCTCAAAATTTACCGAGAATATCCCGGCCATGACTTATGTCCTAAAAATCCTTAAAGCCCGGCACCTTATCTGGCTTGACAGCCTGACTTCACCGAAGAGCGTAGGCTTTCGATTAGGGCGAAAACTGGGGCTCAGAACAGCCCGCCGCGATGTGTTTCTGGACAATACCCAGAGCGCCGCCGCCATTACCGCTCAACTGAATAAATTAATCAAACTGGCCGACAGACGGGGATACGCCATCGGCATAGCCCATCCTCACCCCTCCACCCTCAAGGCCCTGCGCCTCAACCATGAGCGCCTGAAGCAGCAGGTGATTCTCGTTGGCCTCCAGCAGCTGATCGCG
>DRPV01000165.1 GCA_011330685.1 Desulfobacterales bacterium | reverse complement strand
TTTTGAGCGCGGCATATTCCCGGCCCTGATCGCCATACAACTGCCGACAGGCATTAAGCAGGGCGTAGCGGGTCTGCTTAAAGGTCCAGCGGCTGCGGGTGGCGCTCTTCAGGTACTGTGTAAGACCGAGGTAGTAAATCTGTTCCGCCTTCTCTCGTCCTATACCGACAATCTCCAGACCATGATGTTTGCCGCCGGCCACCAGCAGATAGGCCGCCTTATTAGGAATACCGCTGTTACTGTGTACCCAGCCGTTATCATTTTTATCGGCATCCGGTCGCTCACCTGCCTTTAGACGCAGCATATCCTGCATATGATCGGGCTGATTACAGGCGGGCGGATCAGCAAGATCACGCAGGGCGTCACCATTGCGCAAGGGGGTATAGACCCCTTCGCCCATGAGCCAGTTTACTATCTCACCGTCATTACTGATCATAATGCCGAAGAAATCGGCAAAGGACTCATCTAAGGCCCCGGCCTCTTCGGCGTAGACAAAGCGGGCTGTGCGGGCGGTGATGGCGTGGGTGTATTCATGGCCCACCACATCGAGGGCCCGGGCCAGGGGAGCGAAGAGTCGGCCGTCACCGTCGCCGTATACCATTTGCCGGTACCAGTCACTCCAGTAGGCGTTATTGTACCGGCGGCCGAAATGAACACTTGAGATTATGGCGGCATCACGGTCGTCATAACTTTTACGGCCGAACTGAGCCTTATAATATTCATAAACCCTGGCGGCATTATCATGGGCCGCCTGGGCCACACCATCGTCACTTGCCGCCTCATCCTCCATGAGCAGAACACCGGGCAGAGAGCGGTTGTTGCCGGCATTGTAGGTAAGGCGTTTCATCACCCCGCGATTCTCTGATATCTGGAGCAGAATCGCGCCGTTCACCGCGTCAACATAGGAGATACGCGCCCCTAATTCGCCTGCTAAAAGAAATTCAATCTCCCAGCTTAAGCGGGGACTGCCCTGCTCGTTTCTGATAATAAGTAATTTTGGCTCCCGCACGGAGACAACAGCCCCCGTCAGGCGCCCCAGAACCTTTTTTCGGGCCTCATCACTGCCGACAACTGCCTCTCTATCCGCTGGAACCTCTGACAGCCGGTTATCCTTAAAGGCGGTCACCACACCGTTCTCGTTGATATGGATCTGCACCGAGCCCTCGTAAACCGGCAGCCCGGCAACCGTCTGGGCCAGACAGAGATGATGACAACCATGAGCATCCACCTCGGAACTGACAATGGAGGTCTCCTCGTCAAAGTCTGCGGGCAGGGCAAAAAGACCCTGATTCTCTGTCATGAAATTCCCGCTAATATCCTCAGGGGCATCTGGGGAGGGAGTGGTAAGCAGCCCCATGATAAATTTTGGCCGCCGGCCGTCAGCCGACCAGAATATCCGATTACCGGCCTGGAAAAGCTGCAAACGCTCCGCGGTTTTCCGTTGTCTTTCATTCATTATATTTCCCCCCCCTTCTCTGATTGGGCATGCAGAATACGGCGATATACCTCTTCAAGATACGGACGGTCCCGAAGTCCCATATAACCTTCTGGAAATTGAATGAGCCGGATCACCGCCTGATCACAGTTACTGTCCCGCCCGTTCTCAAGGGAGCGGCGAACCACATCCGCAATTCCATGATCTACGATCTGATTTAAAAACGGTTTAAAACGACGGGGTGAAATATACTGCTCAAGGACAATGGATAGACGGACATTGGATGACAGGTGAGCATTGTCGATATAGGGCATATCATAGAAGCTGACCGTGAAGCTGGGCGGCACACCGTTATCACTTGCTGAATTCGAGGTGTCAAGCACCACCCGCACCTTACCGTCCAGAATATCGGTGACATCAATTATCTTGCTCTGCACCTGAGTTTTGCCGATGATATGAAATTCAGCGGGCTCGGAACCACATTTTTTGATAAAAACCTTCTCGGTATGGGTCTGCTGCAGACTGGCCAGGTTCTTGGCCTGATTCAAGGCCAGCGATTTACCGACCCGGCGCAGCTTCTGACGCAGAACAAAGGCCACCTTACTGTCATCACCGGCCAGCTTGTCATTGATCAGAGCGGTCAATTGACGATCAACTTCCTCGAACAGAGGCTTTATATCAATGGTCTCAAAATTCCTGGAGAGAAGATTCAGGAACATTATCTGGGAACGGATGGCGTTAGGATTGAACTGTTCATTTCCCTTTGAATCCGCAGGCCTCTTGACGGTCTTTGATGAAAATTTACCGCCGAAATAGGCCTCAAAGAGGGTGTTGAACATGGTGGCCCGTAGATTGCTGTCGGCCCGTTCCCGCTGGGCCAGAAGACTGGTAAAAAGCTCCTGGCGGTGATTCGCCTTTTCCAGAGAGGCCTGCTGAAAATTAAACCAGCCGCCGATGGCACTCACCGCCAGGGCGATAAACAGCGGCCCGATGGAACTGAGCTTGTCCCATAGATCCTTCTTGTCTGCTCTCCGTTTATCTACCGGCATAGATGCGCGCCCCCGCGAAGGTTTACGCAGACGTCTAAGAGAGATGAACGCCTGCAGGTTTACATCAAGTCGAAACGTGAATAGCCTGGAGTTACATAGATCTGCCAGCCATGGGCCTTGTTCCCGCAATCGTGATCAGCGGTAACTCGATATTCCCCGGGATTTATCTCCCGAAATCGATAATAGCCTTTGGTATTAGTGGTTGTCCGGCCGGCCTGCTCTCCGCCCGACCGGCAGAGGAGCAAAGTGACATTGGCCCCGCTCCCTGCCTTGTACCAGCCATATAATTCCGCAGCCCGGGCCTGAGTGGCCCCTGAAAACCCCAGAATCAACAATAGTGACAGAATAGAAAAAGGTTTCGTCATGTCTCATTACCCGGCAAAATATTAACCCCCGCCCCCAAAAAATAAGGGGGCGGGAGAAAAAAGCACAAAGGCGGATCAAACGAACCAAATGAACGGAACTGCAGTTACAGAGATGTTAACAAATACGGAGATGGTGATAAGGGAAGGGTGATTTCAAATTTATTTATTTCCCTGTTTTCCTTTAACATTTTACGGGGATATTCAGCCGCCCGCGTTCAGGCGTTGCAAACTGTTTTTTTATCCCCTGTCAGCCTTTGAAACCATAATCTAATGAGACATTACTGAAATTTTATAAAGGCTGTAATTATATTTTACAAATAACATAGGCCTTTTACAAATTTTTATTTATTTTTTTGTATTTTATTTTCAATAAGGTCAGGGCGTTGATAACAGACTCCTTTCTACCTTTAAGAACATTCCGGGCATTTCGGGCATTTCTCGATGGCAATGGCATCTATATCCTGATCGTGATAAATAAAATTGCGGCCATTACGAATATGAGCCCAGGCCCGCAGCCGCAGCGCAAAGGCGCAGGTTGTGCTGAGACTGCCGATACCGAGCAACGAGGCCCCCGGCACTGTGGTGGAGATACTGCCAGGCAGACCGTTATTGGATATGTTGCCGTACGGCGACACCTGTTCCGCCCCCACGCCCCTCGTATACCATAACCGCCATCCACGCAGGCGGTCATTTTCCTGGGAAACCTTGATCTGCAAGTCCAGAGACATCCCCTGACTCCAGGGAATGACCCCGCAGTCGTTAACCGCGGCTGGAACGGTAAGTTCGGCCTTGGGAGGTTTGTTGTCCAAGGTAATCAAGAGATCACAATGATCTGCCATGGCCGGCAGGGGTGTCGGTGGTTGCCCATTCCCAATACCGGCACCGTTACGATAATCCACCAGGCCGGAATCAGAATTCAGCTTATTACCGCTCCGGTCAAAAACCTCCATACGCAAAATGTATTCGCCGGTATCTCTTTCGGCCAGCCAACTATACCAGGTGCCGATCCAGTCCGGGTTATACCAGTAATAATCCTTAAAATTACGCATCTCATATAAACTGGCTACCCCATTGACATTATATGGCCCCAGTTTGTGACTGTGAGCGTTCAGAGTGGCCTTGTCGACCCTGGTGTCATTGAGATTAACATCAATAAATTTAAATTCATCATCACTGCTTTTCCGTCTGGCATAAGAAAGACGGTAGTAGAAATAAGGCGGCGGATCCCCATGACCGGTATCACTGGCGGTCAACATCTCACCAAACTGACCATAGATATAAAGTCTGTGGCCATAGGCGACATTCTTTAACTGCAGATCATTATAGAGACCGGTTGTCTGACTGATCTGATAGACTTCATCATCACCGATACGGGTAAAGAACGCCGGGGAGCCGGGCTCAGATTGATAACAATGTCCGTTGCCGCAGACCACCTCTTCATCATCAAGGAAAAAATCAATATGGGCGTTAGTTACATTCCAGCGTGTACTGGTATAGGGGTCCATATAAATAACATTGGCAACTCCATTGATTACCTGGGTTATCCTGATAATTATATCAGGACGTGAATCAAAACGCAGCCGTCCCTGGCGAAGTTGCAGAGGCCACCAGTTGAAACAGCAGCTGAAATAACCATTACAGTCAGTAGTGGCCTCGCCCACCAGCCTCTTGCTGTAAAAACAGCCGGGGAAGATAAACCACGGAGCAATCCAGGAGGTCAGGGTGAGTTTGTCGAAACGCGCGGCAATACTGCTGTCCATCAGACGGGCCTCACCAACACGCATAATGGAAGAGGGCCGCAGGCTAAGGCCGGGAGGTTCGGGCTGGGGATTGATTGCTACCCGGTTAATGGCATCGCTCGGCGGCCTGGACAGGGTTCCTGTAGAAATTTGTCGCTCCTGCGGGGACAGTGCGGCGAGGAAGTCGAGGTCTATATTAGCCCCCATACTTGTAATCTTATCCAGATTGAGTTCCGGAGCCGGATCAGGGCCTGGGAATGGCGGCAGAGGGAACGGCGGGTCGCGGAGGAGATCCGGAACACGAATAACCGGACGATCGAGCAGATGTTTCCACCAATTGCGCAACCATGGCCACCAGCAGGCTTCACGATCAACATCAAATAATTCAACCTTCAGATAGGGAACCGGGCAAACCTTCTGAACATCGTCAACCAGGCTCACTTTACGCACATGGCCGCTGACACAGATACGGTTCGAGAACCAGGGACGCCACACATACAAGGGCAGCAGGACATCATAATGCAGCTTAAAACGCCCGGCCTTGCCCACCCATTCCGCGGCTGAAAATTCATGGCTGAAGGCACTTGAATGCCGAATCTGCTGGGCATCAACCTGTGGCCCTACTACCAGTTTTACATCCATGGGACGGTAGAGCCGTGCCTCTATAGAGTATTTGCCGTTATGGCCGATATCCGTGCTGCCAAGCAGCATTCCCGCCTTATCAAAAAGATAGGCGGATAACTTCAGCTCTCCAGGCTGGCATTCGGACTGTTCGCGTTTAATCTGGCCATCAATACGAAAATCACAGTCCCGCTCGGAACCAACGATTTTATCCCTTTTCTCTATCATTTCATTTCTCCTTTTCTCGCTCTCTTTTTAATGTAAGCAATAAATTAACCACACTTCCTGCCCGAAGCCATGGCCCTCACAATCAGATCACCCCCTTTAATTTTTAGCTAACCGGCCTATACCAATAATAGCCAATAAGTGATTACAAAAATGGTATAAAAGTTAAACCAACAGTACAAGATTACCAAAAAGCATATATGCTTTGCAATATATTTTGCAAAAATTTATTATTTTCTAATAATTTATAGAATTGTGTTGCAGATTAGAGACGCTGTTGTTGCATA
>DRPV01000164.1 GCA_011330685.1 Desulfobacterales bacterium | reverse complement strand
GTGAAAGCGGCGGCTGGCCGGGTTCTGGTATTCAGTGGCGCAGTCGCCGCACATCTCAAAGACCCCCATGCTGGTCCGCGGCCGGTCATAGGGAATGGCGGAGATAATGGTAAAGCGGGGCCCGCAATCAGTACAGTTAATAAAAGGATAAAGAAAGCGGCGGTCGGCGGGATCAAATAATTCTTGCCGGCAGGCCGGGCAGACTGCGGTGTCGGGCGGGGTTACGCCGCGGAAGGGTGATTCTGTCTCGCTTTTTATAATCTTAAAGTCCGCTGTCAAGGTGGTTCCAGTTATGGGGCGGCTGGTAATAGACTCCAGGCGGGCCATGGGCGGTGCCTGCTGCCGCAGGGCGGTTATAAAGGACTCTACAGGGGCTTTGCCCAGGGGGGCGGCCAAGAGGATTTCAACCCCCTCCGCGGTGTTGGCCACGGAGCCGGAAAACCCCATTCCCGTGGCCAGCCGGTAGACAAAGGGGCGGAAGCCCACCCCCTGCACTATGCCCCGTACCGTTATTTTTGTGCCAGTCATTAAGAGGAATTTAAGCTTTACGGGGCTTGAATTTATAACCGCCGAGCATGGCGGAGAGCATACCTTCCGGGTGCTTGATCTCGTTCCAGACGATAATATAGACATGAACGGCGGCAAAGGTCATGAAATACCACATGCTGAGATAATGAATCAGGCGGGCCGACTGGGGAGAGCCAAAGACGGACAATCCCCACCCCTGCCAGAAAAGATTTTCCGGCAGCAGGAGATAAAAGCCGCTGAAGATCTGCAGCATGGCGAGAAGAAAGGTGAAGCAATAGACAATGGTGGCCAGGCCGTTATGCCCCAGGCCTGGATGTTCATAATCGCTGATATAGAGATAATTAAGCAGACTGCGCCAGGCATCAACAATGTTTTCCGGCAGGCGGCGCAAGAGGCTGAAGATGTTCTCCTGGCGGTTGCCGAACAGGGCTAAATAAAGCCGGGCGATAACGGCCCCGGTGAAAACGAAGGCGGCGAGGAAATGTAAATAGCGCATGTCGGCCATGGGGAAGGTGCCGCCGCCGGTTAGACTGCTGGTTACTGGATGATCAATATAGAGGCCGGTGAAGGTTAGAAAGACAATGGATAAGACCATGGCCCAGTGATACAGCCGCAAGAGCCAGCTCCAGGCATATTTTTTTTCGTATTGCATGACCCCCTCCTTTAAATTTTATATTCCGCTGCTTCGTATCAAAAATACAGTCCTCTGTCTCCTGAATCCTGAATTATACCGCCTTGACCTTAATCATCTCCCGGCCCTCAGGGTCTAACATATGCACGGCACAAGCGATACAGGGATCAAAGGAATGGATAGTCCGCAAGATCTCAAGAGGGCGTTGGGCATCGGCAACCGGGTTATCGACAAGCGAAGCCTCGTAGGGGCCGGGCCGGCCTTTTTTATCCCGTGGCCCGGCGTTCCAGGTGGAGGGGACTACACATTGATAGTTTTTAATCCGGCCGTCATTAATGACAATCCAGTGGGATAAGACCCCGCGCGGCGCCTCATGGAAGCCGAAGCCCCGTTGTTCGCCCTTGGGGAAGGTGGGAGGATTAAAAATCTCCAGGTCACCACGGCCGATATTATCCACCAGTAACTGCCAGTGCTTGAGGCCCAGATCGGCCAGCATGGCGGCCCGAATGGCCCGGGCGGCATGGCGGCCGATGGTGGACTGCAGGGCCGCCGCTCCCACCTCGGCTCCGGCGACGGTGCTGATCCGGGCCAGAACATCATCGACATATTTTTTGGTTAACGCGTGGCCGGAGGCATAGCCGATAAGCACCTGGGCCAGAGGGCCGACCTGCATGGGCTGGTTCTGAAAACGGGGGGCCTTGATCCAGGAATATTTACCGTCATCCTGAAAATCGGTGTAACGGGGAACGGTATCCTCTTCATAAGGATGGCGGCTCCAGTCGCCGTCATACCAGGCGTGGGCGATGGACTCCTTCACATTATCCCGGAAATATTTATCATGGAAACTGGTAATGGGTTTAACCGTGCTGAAATCACCGTTCATGATGGTGCCGCCGGGGAGATCAAATTCAGTCCCGGCCGTGTTCAGTACCATATCCGGGACGGCAAGATAATTGGTGACTCCGGCCCCGTATGCCAGCCAGTTCTTGTAGAGGGCACCGATGGCGATTACGTCGGGGAGATAGACCTGCTGAATAAAACCGCGCACCTCTTCCATGAGCTGCTTCATCCAGTAGAGACGATCCATATTAAGGGTGGTTTCGTTGTTGAGGTTGATAGCCGTAGTTACGCCGCCCACCGACATATTCTGGATATGAGGACTTTTGCCGCCGATAATGGCGATGGCCTGATTGGCCTTGTACTGGTAATCAAGGGCCTCAAGATAATGAGAGACGGCCATGAGATTGGCCTCCGGCGGCAGGGTCATGGCCGGATGGCCCCAATAGCCGTTGGCAAAGGGGCCTAACTGGCCGCTGTCCACCAGGGCCTTGATCTTTGCCTTTACCGCCGCGAAGCGTTTAACCCCGTTGCCGGGCCAGTTAGAGAGGGATGAGGCCAGAGCGGCGGTTTTGACGGGATCGGCCTTGAGGGCGGAGACCACATCAACCCAGTCCAGGGCCGAGAGGGCGTAAAAATGGACAATATGGTCGTGGAGGGTATGAAGGGCGATGACCATATTCCTGATATACTGGGCGTTTATCGGGATCTCAAGCCCCAGGGCGTTTTCCACCGTCCGCACCGAGGCCAGGGCGTGTACCGTGGTGCAGACACCGCAGATGCGCTGGGTAAAGAGCCAGGCGTCACGGGGGTCGCGGCCCTGGAGGATTACCTCAATACCGCGCCACATCTGGCCCGAGGACCAGGCCTTGCTGATCTTGCCGTCTTTCACCTCGGCGTCTATCCGTAGATGGCCCTCAATTCTGGTCAGCGGATCGACTGTAATTCTTTGTGCCATGGTCTAATCCTCCTTCTTCTCTTTTTTACCGCCCTTGACCAGCCGTTTACCAAGGCCCACCGCGGCATGAATACCGATGGCGGCTCCGGTGACGGCCAATATCTTTTTGCCGGTTGATTCCGCGCCGACGACAATCCCCTGGCCGCTGCCGGGAATGTGTATGCCGGGCAGACGTTCGTAAAAGGGACTCATAGTGTCCCAGAACTTCGGCTCTGTGCAGCCGATACAGCCATGTCCGGTTCCCACCGGCCAGGCTCCCACATTGCAGAAACGTACCACCGGACAATTGGAGAAGCTCTCCGGGCCCTTGCAGCCTACTTTATACAGGCAGTAGCCTTTTCGGTGATAACTGTCGCCGAAGGTCTCCACAAAGCGGCCTTCGTCAAAATGGGGCCGCCGCTCGCATTGATCGTGAATCTTGCGGCCATAGCTGAACATGGGGCGGTTTAGTTTGTCGAGGGCCGGGAATTTTTTGTAGGTAAGATAATGCAGAACAGTGCCTAAAAAATTGATGGGATTGGGCGGACAGCCGGGAATATTAATGATGGTTTTGTTCTTAATTAGATCCTTGACTCCCACGGCCCCGGTGGGATTAGGATCAGCGGCCTGAATACCGCCAAAGGAGGCGCAGGTACCAATGGCGATAATAGCGGCAGCGTGGGGGGCGGTGGCGGCCAGGATGTCCATGGCCGTGCGGTCGCCGATCTTGCAATAAATACCGCCATCCTTGGTGGGAATGGCCCCTTCGACGACGCAGATAAATTTACCGTCATATTTGGTAATGGTATTTATCAGGTTGTCTTCGGCCTGCTGACCGGCGGCGGCCATAAGTGTTTCATGATAATCCAAGGAGACGAGATCAAGAATAAGGCGGGCCAGATCCGGATGGGAGGCCCTGAGAAGACTCTCGGTACAGCCGGTGCATTCCTGGAAATGAAGCCAGACCACCGGCGGTCGATCCGGGGCGGCGGCTGCGGCTGCCATTTTTGGAATCAGGCTGTCAGATAATCCCAGTGCCGCGGCTACGGTGGTACAGACCTTGATGAAATCCCGGCGGCTCAGCGGGGCCAGATCGGCGCTGCATTGTCTCGGCATAACTCCCTCCTTTCTCTTTTGTCAGGGAAGCAACTCATGGACAGGCGCGGTTGGGGCCGGGAGTTGAAACCCTGTTGCTGAGCCGCCCGGAATCAAGAGGCTCGTTTATTTCCAAAAACAATTTTCAAAAACAAAAAAACGCTCAAAATCATGGCTGCCGAACCGCGGGACGTATTGTTATTCAAGGTTCGGGGCCTCATTAACGATCTCATAAACCACGGTGGGAATCGGATTAAACCCCCATTCTATTATTCTATTACGCCTAAAAAAGAGCTTCTGTCAAGAGAAACATTAGGTATTAATACTTATTTTTATCTCTTTGGCGTTTTCTGTACCGTTCAGCGATTTTACAAATCCGGCCATGGTCTCGGAGAGAGCATTCTGGACAAAGCTTTTCAGGGGCACCTGGCGGCCGTTAACCCAGAGGACGGCCCTGGCAGGAGCCTGGGGCGGGGCATT
>DRPV01000163.1 GCA_011330685.1 Desulfobacterales bacterium | reverse complement strand
TGCTGCGTTACCAGACCCATGCCGACAAAGGATCCATGTTCAATACCCCGCCCTGTTTCGCGATCTACGTCATTGGTCAGGTATTGAAATGGCTCAAAGCTCAAGGGGGAGTGGCGGCTATTGCCGATTTGAACTGTAAAAAGGCGGCCCTCATTTATGATATTATTGATGGTGGTGATTTTTATCGGGGTCACGCTGAGACCGCGTCTCGTTCAACCATGAATATCACATTTAATCTGCCCACCCCGGAATTAGAGACTAAATTTATTCAGGCGGCCGCGGCTGCCGGCCTGGATGGTTTAAAGGGGCATCGCTCCATTGGCGGCATCAGGGCCTCTATATATAACGCTTTTCCCTATGAGGGGGTCGAAAAACTGGTTGACTTTATGCGGGACTTTGAGGCCCGGCATTAAAAAAAATACGGGGTCGTCATAATTTACGACCCAAAATTTTCCGCGTATATTCGCTGTCTGGCCTTGGCCGATGCCTCCAGAACCCCCACCGGGTCAAGGTAGTCATAGACCAGGGCCTTTTTGCCTTCAGCGGGGCGCATTACCCGGCCCACGGTCTGCAATACCCGGCCGGAGAATTTAATCGGGGTCGCTAAAAAAAGGCTGCTGAGGCCGGGGGCGTCAAAGCCCTCACCGATTAACTGGACGGTGGCAATTAATATCTTGATCTTGTTATCCCGCAGGGCTTCTACTATTTCGTTCCGCCGCAAGGCATTGGTACGACCGGTAAGAACGGCAGGTTCCCCGCCCCCTTCCCTGATAAGTTCGGCTAAGCGCAGGCAGTGATCCACCCGATCAGAGACCACGAGACATATGCCGCCCCGCCGGCTTTCCTTAATCACATCGGCGCTGATTAGACGATTACGGTCATCATCCAAGGTCAGAGCGCTCATCATGGCCGGGTAGTCATCACAATAATTATAGGTGAAGGTGGTGGGGCGCGGGATAATCTTCGGCCGGGCTATAGCCCCGTTTTTCTGCAGCCGGAGGCTGTCCACCCGATGGATGGCCGGGCCGAGATAAAAATAGATAAGCTTAGTCATCACATCCTCCCGGCGGTAGGCGGTGGCTGTGAGGCCAAGGCTGAATCTGGCGTCAAAGGCGGTAATGACATCGGTGAACAGAGAGGCCGGTACCCGGTGGCATTCATCCACTAAAATATGGCCGAAGAGCGGCCGCAGTTCATCAAGATGGCGGCGGGCCGTGTTGACAATGGCCACCGTAACCGGGCCGGGCTTAAATTTACCGTCACCGACCAATCCCGCCTTCAGGTGTAAAAATTCCTCAATTCTGGCGGCCCATTGATACAATAATTCTTTGGTATGGACAATAATCAGCGCCGGCTGGCGGCGGCCGGCAATGGCGGCCAGAGCCATGACCGTCTTACCGCTGCCGGTGCCGGCCTCCAAGACCCCGAAGTCCCTGGTAATTATGTCCCGCAAGGCCTCTTCCTGATAGTCCCGCAGACGGCCATGAAACTGAAAATCCTCCTCGGGCAGACTGCGGCGCTGATCAATTATCTCCGGGCGGATACCACCCTTTTCCAGGCAGGTTAAAACCACCTCCCTCGCCAGGCCGCGCGGGGTAGTTAGTCCCGTCTTTCTCTCCTTGTAAAAATAAAGATGCTGGGGGAATTTTTTCCCAACCCAGCGGGAATATTTTCGGGCGGCTAAAAATTTTGGATTAGGCAGGGTGAGACGTTTCTTGATTGTGGCTGTTACCTCGGCGGGGGCGCCGCGAAGCAGGCATTCGGCGCCGACAGTCAAGGATAATTGGTGATGATTCGGCATTTTTTAATGGCAATTGGTGAACGCTTCAATCTCTAAATAAATTTGACTTTTATTTCTCTGATACGATACAACATTATAAGATGGTTGTAATGAATTTTCCAATTTTGTCACGCTTATCTATCGCTAACGAGTATTAAATGGACAACAATGAAACCGCGGTGTCCCCCCGTAAAGACCAGATAATGATAGTAGATGACGATCCGATAACCAGGCGGTTAATGGCTCTGCATCTAAGCGGCCCTTATGAGGTGGTAACCGCCGCCTCCGGGGGTGAGGCCCTGGAGCTTCTGCGTGATGGCCCCCTGCCGGACATAATCCTGCTTGATGTTATCATGCCGGGGATTGACGGTCTTGAAGTCTGCCGTCGTCTGCGTGATAATCCCCGCTGGGCTGATATTTCCGTAATATTTATTACCATTCTCGGTGATGAGTTTGATGAGAAAAAGGGCCTGGAACTGGGGGCGGTTGATTATATCGCCAAGCCCATCAAGAGGGATTTACTCTGCCTGCGGGTCAAAAATCACCTGCGGCTTAAAAGGCTGCAGAATGATCTTCATTCCATGGTGGCTAAAAAATCCGCCGAATTAACTAATTCCCTTCAGCAGATTGAGCATAAAAATCTTGAGTTAAATTATTTATTTGAGTCCATGAGTAAAATTCAGGCCAGCCGTGATTGTTACACCGCCGAGCACGCCATGCGGGTGGCCGTTATATCGGTGCATATTGGCCGGCGCCTGGGAGTAAGTGAACAGGAGCTGAAAATTTTAGAGCAGGGATGTTATGTCCATGATATAGGCAAGGTCGCCATTCCGGATGACGTATTATTAAAGCCCGGTCGTTTTGATAAGCAGGATCGGCAGATTATGGAGTATCACCCCCTGATTGGCGGCCAGATATTTTCCCGCCATTTTGCCGAAAGCCGGATGCTGAATATTATTCTCCAGCACCATGAGCGTCTTGACGGCAGCGGTTATCCTCACGGTCTTGAAGAGGCGGCTATTGATCCATTGGCGCGTATTGTAATGGTGGCGGATGTTTATGAGGCCCTCATCGCCAGACGTCCGTATAAGCAGCCTATGAAACGTGATAAAGCCTTAACTATAATCAGTAACGACGCGGAACGCGGCATGTTTGATGACAGCGTGGTGGATTGTCTGATTCAGGAGACGGTGGACTGGGACCCACTCACCATTCATTTTGATAATTCCATCCCCTATCAGAATGTATTGGAAAAATTTCGCCAGAAAACCTATTTCAGAGAACCATTGAGTGAATTTTTCAATTATCGCTACCTGATTTTTCTGGACGACCGGCGGCTGTTGATTCCGACTGACACCCACTACCATCTGATACGCTTAGATTTCTCCGGTCTGAAGATAGTCAACCAGCGGCTTGGTTATATTAAAACCGACCAGATTATTGATACCATCGGTATTCAGACTAATATGCTGGTGGAGACCTGCCGGGGTCAGAAAAAGCTGGGTGAATCGGAACTGATGTTTTTCCGTAAAGGGGCTGGTTATCTCATCTACTCCCATGCCGCCGAAAATATTTTGGAATCATTAATGAATGACTGCCGTTGGCTGGTGGAGGAGTTATGTGAAGAATACGGTATAACCCCGCTTATGAGTTTGATGAAATTCGATAAAGGTCAGGATCTGGCCATGGCCTTGGAGTCTCTTTATAATTGAAGATAGAGATTAAGGGGGTCAGTAAAGATTTACCCATGGTGGTGGGGGGATATGTGCCGGTCTTCGCCAATCTTAACCTCATGGTGGAACCAGGAAGTTTTGTCGTGGTTCTTGGGGCCTCGGGCTGTGGTAAATCAACCCTGCTTGATATGCTGGCCGGTTTAACCAAGCCCTGCCGGGGGACGATTCTAATTGACGGCCATGAGCTGACTGCCCCCCACCCTTCCCGCAGCCTGCTCTTTCAACATCCCAGTCTCCTGCCCTGGCTCACCGTGACGGAGAATGTCGCCTTTGGCTGCCAGGTACGGGGCGAGGTTAATAATCTTGAGCAAAGGGTGGAAGAGATAATCGCCATGATCGGTTTGCGGGATTTTGCCGGGGCCTACCCCGCTGAGCTATCCCTCGGTATGGCTCAGCGAGTCTGTCTGGCCCGGGCTTTGCTTGGTCAACCCCGGGTTTTGCTTATGGATGAGCCCTTTAGCTCCCTGGACAGCTTTAACCGCCGCAATCTGCAGCGCGAGGTGGTTAATATCTGGCAGCGCAGGCATCTTACCATTGTCATGGTAACTCACGACTTGGAAGAGGCGGTGCTCCTGGGGCAGCGAATAATCTTTCTCGGCGGTCATCCGGGCAAGGTTCGCCAGACATATGACATCGACCTGCCATATCCCAGAGATATGGGCTCTGAGGACTTTTTTAAACTTCGTAACGAAATCATCGAAGAATTACGTCACAATTACGCCGATTATTTTTGATTTTCAATAGTGACAATATCGTAACCATTAGCAGGGGCAATAAAATTCCCTCAACTGGTAGCCGTAACTGTTCAGCAGTGGTCCAGGTTCGGAGTCTACGCTTTCCTGTTCATTTAGGACTTTGAAGCATGGTCGTATTCGAAAAGTCCTAAATGGACAAAGATGGGGTGCTGCTGAATAGTTACACAATATTTAACAGCGGTGTCCGGTTACAATCTTGCACGAGGGTAATAGGGCTGTCTTCGTAGCGTATTGAACAAATTCTGCGTAGCGAGCTTAGAGGTAAGCGAGCTTGCGAGACTCCGAAATCAAAGAATTTTTCACTCCTTAGCGTAGAAGACAGTCCTATTACCCGGATTAAATTGGATGCAATTCCCTAACCGGACACTACTGAATATTTAACTTATGACTATAACGAGAAGAAAACTTATCAAAAGCGCCGCGGCTGGCCTGGCCGGCACCCTGCTTGCCCCCGGCCTTTCTTTATCGGCCAGACACCGCAGCAAGAAAACACTGCGCATCGGTTATCTGCCCATCACCGATGCCACTCCCCTGCTCATCGCCCATGCCAGGGGCTATTTTCAGGCTGAAGGGATCAAGGCTCAGCGGCCCATCCGGATTCGCAGCTGGTCGTCGCTCACCGAGTCTTTTTTGACTGATAAATTTGATGTTACCCATATGTTGCTGCCCATTCCCATCTGGATGCGTTTTAAGAACAAGGCCCCTATAAAGGTTCTGGCCTGGGATCATACCAATGGCAGCGCCCTTACGGTACGTGCCGACGGCGGTATAAACAGTTTCGCGGATCTGGGCGGCAGGCAGATTGCCGTGCCCTACTGGTACTCCATGCACAATATTATTCTCCAGATGGGAATCAAAAAAGCGGGACTTATCCCGGTTATTCGGCCCCAGTCCACGCCTTTGGCCGCCAATGAGGTAAATATTTTTATATTACCGCCGCCCGGTATGCCGGCCAGCCTTGCCGGCCGTAAAATTGACGGTTATATCGTTGCCGAGCCCTTTAACGCCTTAGCCGAGCTTAAAATCGGCGCCAGGATCATGCGTTTCACCGGCGATATGTGGAAAAATCACCCCTGCTGCGTGGTGGTTATGAAGGACTTTTATCTTAAAAATGATCCGGTATTTACCCAGAAGGTCATTAATGCCATTGTCAGAGCCCAGCTCTGGAGCAAGAATAACCGTCTTGAGACGGCCCATATCCTTTCCCGGCAGGGTGGTAATTATTTGCCGGTATCAGAAAAAGTACTGCGCCGGGTTTTTACCAAATATGATCTAAAGACTTACGGGTCTCCCAATAAACCAGCCGCCATTCAGCATCCGGAATGGCGGAGCAACCGTATAGATTTCCAGCCTTGGCCCTATCCCTCGGCCACCCGCTTTATTACCCGCGCCATGCGGGATACCCTGGTTGAGGGTGATCACAGCTTTCTGTTTCGCCTCAATCCGGAACAGGCCGCTTCCGAACTGGTGGATTATAAATTTGTTAAAAAGGCAATTGAATTAATGGGGGGGATGGGGCGTTTTGGAGAACTCGACTTTACCAGCCCCTGGGAACGGGAAGAAGTAATTGCCATATAAAAGCTATGCCCGTTCATCGAGGCACAACGCGACATGAAAGTCACGGCAAGGCCAACACCCTTAGCTGGTAACTTTCATATAAAAAATATGTTACATTTCTGGCACCAATATTTTATTAAACACATCCACCCCTGCCAGGCGGAGGACTACGGCCAGATATTTGGCCGCGGCCGGATTTATTATATTCTGGGGGGGCTGGCAGTGTTTTTTGCTGTCTGGATTATTGGCGGTTATTTGATTTTCAGTCGTCCGGACTTCAGGCAGTTTTCCGGCTTTGAGCCTCTACCCACCTGTAAAGCTTTTATTAACCTGTTGGGTGACAGGCAGTTCTGGGACTCCGTGCTGGCCAGTCTGCGGCGTATCGGGGTTGGAATAGGTCTTGCCTTTATAATTGGCATGCCCAGCGGTTTGCTTATAGGTTATTACCGTAAACTGCAATTAGCCTCCTACACCCCTATTCAATTTATCCGGATGATAAGCCCCTTGTCCTGGATGCCCATTGCTCTGCTTATCTTTCCGTCCTTTGAAACGGCCATTTATTTTCTTATTACCATGGCTACGGTTTGGCCCATCATGCTTAATACCACCATGGGAGTTTCCAGGGTTAATAAACAATGGCTGCAGATGGCCCGTATTCAGGGCGCTGATTCCAAGGCGATTATCCGGCGGATTATTCTGCCGGCCTCAATTCCCTATATCCTCACCAGTCTGCGTCTTGCCTTGGGGGTAGCCTGGATTGTTCTGGTACCGGTGGAGTTTTTGGGGGTCTCCAGCGGCCTGGGTTATCTGATCAATGATGCCCGTGATACCATGGAGTATGACCGTCTGATGGCTATTGTGATGGCCATCGGTGTCATTGGTTTTCTGCTTGACGGCTCAATTCAATTATTGCGGCGTCTTTTCCGCTGGCATTGGGTATAATGTAAACGTAAGACTCCGAGTAACCGTTCACCTGCACCCCATCTTCGTCCGTTTCGCCCCCCTCACGTACAAAAGGTACGCTTCGGAGGCCGAAACGAACGAGGTAAGCGAAGACTCCGAGCTGGGGCACATCCGGAGTCTGCGCTTTCCTGAACGGTTACAGTTTACGAGTTGGGGGTAATTTATCGCCTCTGCTGAACGGTTACGACTCCGAGATGGGGTGCAGGTGAACGGTTACACAAAATGATTACAAGACAAGCCTAAGCTAACGTGAAATTATTTTGCCGTTCTGATATTTAAAAATCTGGGGGCCCATCTCCTCACGCAATAATAATTTCTGGTCACCAAACTGGATGGTACAGCCCGCGAAGATATGTTCGGTAATCCTTATTCGGGCATCCTCTAAGATGCTCTCTATATCCTCATTAATCTGCTGCCGTTCTTTTTTTAACGATTGGGCCTCTTTTAATATCGTATTAAAAATGGTTAACAATTTTAGAAATGGTTTTTTCTTTTCGGCGGCAAGGGGGGCGAGGAAGGACTTTATTTCGTCCTCATGGGTAAGCTCAAAGGGCAGTGTCCGGGAGATTTTGGCCATACTCTCCCGGCACTTATTGATTTTGTTCTCTATAAGCTCTTTTTTACGGAGTATTTCCGGTTCCGGTTTGATGGCCAGCGTAGTCTCGGCATTGGAGGGGCTGCCGGCGGTACTGGCTTGAATCTCTTTGGATGAGCAGATAATCCCGCCCGCGGCGCGGCCGCTTTTTTTATGTTGACCCTTCAATATCGAGATAGAGCCAAAGGCGCGGATCACGGCGTTAAAGGCATAGCTCGCGGTTACCGCGTTGCCGCGCACCAGAATTTCGGCATCCTGAATAAAGGCGGTATGAAGATTGCCCATGACGATAATTCGGCTGTCGGAGCCTATAATACCACGGCCGATAATGAGATCACTCTGGGCTATGATCTGAGCGCCGTTTTCTACCCCGCCCTTGATTTCGAGATTACCTTGGGCCTGAACCTTAAAGCCGGGGAATACTGAACCTGTGATTACCAGGGCTGATTTTACGTCAAGATTGCCGGTTTCATAATTAACGTCCCCGTTAACCTTAAAGATATCGGTAATGGTGAGATTATTGCTGATAAAATTTACATTGCCGGTGCGGGCGGCGTAATAGAGGGTATTTTCCTCATCCGTCTCGACCCTGATGCTGGCATCGGTACTTATTTTAAGATCCCGGCCGTCGTAGGCCTTGATGGTCTTGGCAAAGAGATCAAGGCCGTTTTTGCCTTTTTTGACTAATTTCTTGCGGGCCACCAGCATTCCCTCATTTACACTGACCACGGCGTTTCTTTCCCGGAGATCAATGGAACCATCGGCCCGCAGTTCTCCGGCTTTTTTGTCCATTTCAATCTCAAGGCTGAATTCAGCGTCCCGGCCGGGTTTAGGTGGAATGGCGGCGGCTATTTTTGCCATTTTCGCCGTCTTTTTGCCCTCTTTTAAACTTTGGCAGAGTTTATGGATGAGGAATTTGACCCGGCAGGCTTCAACCACGCCAATATCTTCTAATAACAGCTCAATATCTTCCGGTTCAGGATAACGGGGGCCGCCGATCTGGGGCAGATTAATATAGAAGGCCAGCAGCTTATCAGGCGTGATCCAGATAGGCGGCAGGAGTTTGAAGACTTCGTTTTCTATCAGGAGATAACCATAGGTCACAGCCCGGAGAACCATCTCCTGGTGATCGAATTCCACATTCTGCCCGGCCTCAGGCATTGGATCCTCCAGGGGCGGTATCTCCTTACCCAATATGTCCAGGCCCGGCTCGGCCTCGAAATTTTCTTCAATATGGGCGATAATATCGCCGGGTTTCAGAGCCATTACCCGCACTGAATCATGGGCTACCATATCTCTTTCTTTGGCTGCTAACAAGGCGGGCAGGCGGGCAAAATCGAACTTAAAACCGCCGGCCGTCCAGCCGCCGTCGCTTAATCTCTGTAATTCGTTGTAGATAACCGTGCGGCGGCGGCCCGGCCGGCGGCCCTGAGCGATAATCATTGCCCTGGGCTCTCCCGCTATGGGTGAAGCCAGGGCCTTTTGCAGGGGCTCCAGATCAATTCCGGTATTGACCCCCAGTTTTTTCAGGGCCGCCTCAACTTCAGGCAGGGCCGGCAGCTGCTCCGCCGCTCCTACCCTTAAAATGGCCTCCATCTTATCGGCGCTGAGACTGAGATTAACTTCACTGGTGGGTGCCTGTTCTTCTTCCGCTAACAGGCTTGTGGACTTATAAGCGGCACCTTTTTTATCCTTTTTGAGACTTTCGAGATATATATCATCGAGAGAATCAATGGATTTCTTTCCACGGCGGCTGCTCAAGGGCTTAGGCTCCGAGATTGTTCAAAATATTATCGAGGGACGACTCAATATCGTCATAATTGTCATAGAGACGGCAATCCTTGATACCAATAGCCGCCTGCACGCAAAATATGGAAAGGGTGTGCAGTTCAGCGGCGTTTAAGGGGCGGGCCGCCTCTCTTACCACCGCGAGGACACCAAGTGCCTCATCATTTTTCTTAACCGGCAGCAGACAGTAGAGGGTCTCATCCGTCTCTAAAAATACCTTTTCTTCATTGTTTTCTATTAAGTTGCCGGCGGCCTGGGCCGGTAATAACCCGCCAGCCTCTTTTTCGGTAAAGTTTATCGCCGCCTTGAGCTGCATAACATCATCTTCCAGGATATAGAAGGCCGCGCCGTTTACTATGCAGACCTTTATAATTACCGTCAAAATTTCATGTAACAGCTCCTCTAAGGGATGAATTGTCATGAGAAAACGCTGTACCCGGTCTCGGCCTTTAAGCTCACGCACCTTACTCTCTAATTCGGCGGTTCTCTGACGCACCTTTTCTTCAAGATGCTCATTTATCTGTTCAAGTTGAATGTTTTTAGTCATTAATTCTTTGTTAAGACGTCTGTTATCATCTTTAAGGGCCACCAGCTTTACCGCCTCGCTGATGGTCTTCCTTAGTTCTTCGTCGTCCCAAGGTTTAAGAATATAACGATATACCCCACCCTGATTAATGGCCTCTACGGCGGATTTTATATCGGCGTAACCGGTGAGTACCAGACGGATACTGTCGGGCAGCAACTCCCTGACCCGGCGCAAAAATTCCGCCCCATTCATCTCCGGCATGCGCTGGTCGGAGATAATTACCGCGGGCCGCAGGCCGTTATTAATCAGCTCAAGGCCCTCCCGGCCGCTGATGGCGGTATGAACTTCATAGTCTTCATCTATAAAAAGCCGGGCCAGTGACTTTAAGATATTTTCTTCATCATCGACAAATAAGATTACTGGTGCCATTGCCGGCTCCTTTAAGTTTTAGAACTTTTGTAAGCGTTCAATTAACCACACCCAACTTCATATAACCCCATAACTGTAAACGTTTCAGGGGCGCCGCCATGTGCACGTTCCAAGCCCGCGATTATACTATCTCGGTATATCGCGGGCTTGGAACGTGTGCAGGGTGGTGTTCATGGAGCGCTTACGAACTTTCTGGTATGTTTCCAGACGTATTGCAGGGCAGTTCTATAATAAATGTTGTACCCCCGCCTATTTCGCTGTTCACCTCTATGTCGCCCTTATGATTCTTGGTAATTATATCATAGACAATGCTCAGACCCAGGCCGGTACCCTCTCCAACCTTTTTAGTGGTAAAAAAGGGTTCAAAGATATGGCTCAGGTGCTCCGGGGCTATTCCCGCCCCGGTATCGCTGATTTTGACATAGATAGAATCAGCCTCGGCCCAGGTCTTGAGATGAATCTCGCCCCGGTCAGCGATGGAGTGGGCGGCGTTCACCAGAAGATTCATGAATACCTGATTAAGTTGTTGAGGATAGCAGTCCAGGAGCGGCAGGTTCTCATCATAATCTTTTTTTAAATCCACCTTATATTTAAGTTCGTTCCAGACCATGTTGATTGTGGTGTCAAGACATTCATTTATATCGGCCGCCTGTCTGTCACTGTCATCCACCCGTGAAAAACCCTTAAGATCCATGACAATTTTCTTGACCCGCTCACAACCATCCAAGGATTCGTTTATAAGATCGTTGATGTCAGCCATGATAAAATCAATCTTCAGACTACGGCGGCTCTCGGCCGCCGCCGCAGCCTGACCACTTTCCTGGAGATACTCTTCGAGGGTGGTAATAAAGGTGGAAATTCTGAGCATGTATTTTTTCATCGTGTTGATATTACTACCGATAAATGCCACCGGGTTGTTTATCTCATGGGCTACCCCGGCGGCAAGAAGGCCGATGGATGCCATTTTCTCCTGTTGCAGCATTTGGCTTTCGGCTTCCTTTAATTCTTCATAGGCCCTGGCTAATTCACGGTTTTTAGAGACCAGCATATGCATGAGACTGTTGAATTCCTCATTAACCTGAGATATGGGATCTTGAACCCGCTTCTTATAATAGGGGCATTTAGCACAGAGTTCTTTTTTGCTGGCAAAATCGTCCTGCTGTTCTCCATGGCATAAGCATAAAGTTCCCGATATAAGCCAGCAGCGGGCTTTTTTAACTCCATAGCAGGGGCATTCAGGGTTAGTGCATTCCAGTTCGTCATAGCAGCTCTTCTGGCTGTCATCCAAGGGCTCAATGATAAATTTACCGGTACTGGCCAACTTAATCAGCTGGGAAATTTTGTCTAAAGCTGTTTGCAGTTGCTGCCGTTCCTGCTTAATTTCCTGATTTTGGAGTTGCAGTCTGGCGTTAATCATCTTCACCTCGCTTATATCACTCAAGGTGATGACAAACATAGGCCGGCCGCCCTCCTCGACGCCATAAATTCTGACATAGAAGAAACGGCCGCTGGCCTCGTGTCTATATTCAAAGCTCTCAGCTATGAGATTTCTGGTCTCTATGTTCAACTCAGGGTATAACTGGTTAATATTGCGGCCCAGGATACTCAAGTATTCAAGGCCGGTAAATTCAGCCACTGGGTTGTTGCAACGCTGTACGATGAGCTCCGCGTTGGTCAGAATGAGCATGTCATCCATGCAATCGATGGTCATTTCCCATTGCCGCTTGGCGTATTCCACGCTCTTCAACAGCTCTTTTTGCTCTTGATGCTCACGGGCCAATTCCGTGTTTTTGGCGGCCAGTTCATGTCTGATGGCGCGTTTTTCGTTGATAACGAGGTCTATTTTTTTTAATAAAATCAAGGCGGTAAAGGCTGAAAAAACCAGAAATACAAATTGGTGATGATCAATAAATGGAGCTGTAAGATAAATACTTAAAGCGATAATGATTATGGCGGTCAGGATATAATA
>DRPV01000162.1 GCA_011330685.1 Desulfobacterales bacterium | reverse complement strand
GACCCCCAATTATCCCTGGAGACAAATTATTTCGGCAGTATAAATCTGGCCAGGGCGGCGATCAGCTTAAATATCCCCTATATCCATTTCAGCTCTTCCGCCACCATGCCCAACGGTATGGAACTCACCGAAGAAGACTGCCTGACCCTGGAGCCCTCTTTAAATAATTATGCCAAATCCAAACTAATGGCCGAGTTTACCCTCCGCCATCTATGGGAAAATGAGGGCTTAGACTGTACAATTATCCGTCTCGGGGTAGTATATGGCAAGCACGACCATAAAATACAGGGGTTTCACCGCCTGCTGTTTTCCATTGTGGATCAGGCCATGCCGGTTTTAATGACGAAACCGGGAATCATGCATTCTTATACCAACGCCAAAAAAATAGCGCCTTTTGTTCACTATATATTAGACCATCGGCCAGAGTTCTCAAAACAGATTTATAATTTTGCCGATCATAATCCGGTGAACCTGAGTGTCTTGATTATGACTATCAAATCATATCTGCAGCTCAACCTGCCCAAAGAGATCTATATCCCTTCGTCCATGGCGCGGATTGGCCGTACCATGCTGAACTGGCTGGTAAAAAAATTGAGCATCATCAGTATCGAGACCCGGCTGCCGGCGGAATTAATGTTTATGGAAAATTTTTATCAGTCTCAAACCCTTTCAGTGGACAAATTAAAAAATTCCAGTTATGGACTTCCATTACCGGAAAAAACCGTCTTTACTGAATTACCGGCCATGATCGAATATTATTTGACCCGCTGGGAGCACTTAAATCTCATTTCATCATATAATGAGTCCTTCTGTAATCCCCGCAGGTTGGGCGAAACCTTTATGACCAACCCGGAGAAGATCCTGCGGGAGGCCCACCACAATTCATTAGAGGAGATTGACTCCTTTAATGAATTAAGGAAAAATGTAAAATAAAAATCCTCCCTTCATTTCATCAGGGTGGATATCATACAGGAACGACAAGTGAATAAAAAAGAATTCGCGCACATTAGAAAAATCCTCGGTAAAACTCAAAAAGAATTAGCTGAACTTTTGGGTATCTCCATCAAGACTCTGCACAGCTATGAACAGGGCTGGCGGCGAATCCCGGCTCATGCCGAGCGTCAGATAATCTTTCTGCTCTCCAAGGTCAGTGAAATATCCGGCGGCCTCAAGCCCTGCTGGACGATCAAGAATTGCCCGCCTAAACGGAAAAAGGCCTGCCCGGCCTGGGAATTTCAGGCCGGTAAACTATGCTGGTTTATTAATGGCACCATCTGCGAGTGCAACGCCCAGCATGATTGGCATAAAAAGATGGAGGTCTGTCGTAAATGTGCGGTTCTTAAATCCTTTATGCCGCTGTTGGATGATTAAGACAGGGGGGGGCGGCAATTTACATAATCTCCAGGGCCTCGCTCAGCTTGTTAACCCCGTCAATTCGCATCCCGGCAATTGCTCTATTTGGGACATTGGCCTGAGAAATTATCGCCCGTTTAAAGCCGTGTTTGGCCGCCTCGCGGAGCCGCTCCTGGCCATTGGCCACCGGCCTGATCTCTCCGGCTAATCCCACCTCGCCAAAGATTACCAGGCCGTCCGGCAGAGGGCTGTCCTTCATACTGGAGACAATGGCTAACAGCAGGGCTAAATCGGCGCTGGTCTCCACCACCTTAACGCCGCCCACCACATTAACAAAGACATCCTTGTCGAAACTCACTAAGCCGCCATGTTTGTGAAGAACGGCAAGCAGCATGGTCAGACGATTGGCCTCCAGCCCCACGGTCAGGCGGCGTGGATGCTCGGCGTAGGATGTGTCCACCAGGGCCTGGATCTCCACCAGTAACGGTCTGCTGCCCTCCCAGATTACCATAACCGCGCTGCCGGACATCTGTTCCCGCTGGCGGGAAAGAAAGATCGCCGAGGGATTACTGACCTCCTTCATGCCGCCTTCGGTCATGGCGAAGACCCCCAGTTCGTTCACCGCCCCATAGCGGTTCTTAATGGCCCGCATAATTCTGAAACGTGACTTGGTATCCTCAAGATAGACCACCACGTCAATTATATGTTCAAGCACCCTGGGCCCGGCCAGACCGCCGGTCTTGGTAACATGCCCCACCAGGAAGATGGCAATGCCGCTCTTTTTGGCGAAACGGGTGAGATGAGCGGCGCTCTCCCGCACCTGGCTGACGCTGCCTGGTGACGATGAAACGCCGGCTACCTGCATGGTCTGAATGGAATCAATAACCAGCACCCTGGGAGCTGCTCGGCCGGCCGCGGCGCATATACTCTCAATTTCGGTATCAGAGATTAGCAGGACATCGTCGGCGGGCAGCCCCAGCCGCCTGGCCCGCATGGCGATCTGGGCTAGGGATTCCTCACCGCTGACATAGATTGATTTAATCCCACGCAAATTACAGCATACCTGAAGCAGGGCCGTACTCTTGCCGACCCCCGGATCTCCACCAATCAGAACTACGGAGCCGGGTACCAGGCCGCCGCCCAAGACCCGGTCAAACTCCTGCATGCCGGTGGAGATACGTTCAACGCCGCGCGTTTTAACCTCAGCCATGGGGCAGATCTCAGCCACGGCCCCGGCATAGCCGCGGCCAGGGGTGGGAGCGGCGGCGGACTCTTCAATGCGGTTCCATTCCCGGCATTCCGGGCAGCGGCCCTCCCAGCGCCCAAACACAGCGCCGCAATTTTGGCAGACATATGATTTTTTTATTTTGGCCATTGGTATTTATTTTAGACTAATTCCGCTAAAATTTGATTAGCCACCGGCAGGGCCCGGAGGCTCAAACGCATATAAGTATCGTCCATAACAATGAGCCCCCGCTCCACTAAGCTGCGCAGGGCGGGGCCGTAATAATCCAGGGGGTGGAGGTCGTAATGAAGCCGCAGGTCAATGAGCGATACCCCCCGCAGCATACGCAGGCCCATGATAACCGATTCTCTGAAAGCTGCCTCTCTTGATAACGCCTCTCCTTCAGCCAGCGGGGCCAGCCCCCGGCGCACCATCTTGATATATGTTTCTGCTTTGTCTACATTACGCAGCCTTAAACCTGACAGGCAGGAAACTGCCGCCGCCCCTATGCCGAGATAGGAGCCGTTTCGCCAGTAATTTAAATTATGGCGGCATTGGCGGCCGGGGCGGGCAAAATTTGAAATTTCATAGCGTTCTAAACCCTGCCGCTCCAGGAGAGAATAGGTTAGATTCTCCTGCTCAATAACCTCCTCTTCTGCCAATAAGGTGAGTCTCCGGTTCTCCCTGAGCTCGGCAAAGGGTGTATCCGGCTCAACACTTAACTCATATATGGAGAGATGTTCCGGGGCCAGGGCCGCGGCCTGCTCCAGGGTCTGCCGCCAGTCAGTCAGGCTCTGTCCCGGCAGACCGTACATTAAATCAAGATTAATATTATCAAAACCGGCCGCCCTGGCCATCCCGAAGGCCTGGCGGGCCTCATTACGGCTGTGACTGCGGCCGAGAACCTTGAGCAGCCGATCATTAAAGCTCTGAACCCCAATACTGAGACGATTCAATCCCGCCTCCCGGCAGAGGTCAAGCTGAGCCGGGGAGAGGCTGTTGGGATTGCTCTCCATGCTTATTTCCAATCCCGGCTGACAGTTAAAACTATCCCGGCCGGCAGAGATCAGGCGGGCCAGAGATTTGCCGTCATAAAGACTTGGGGTGCCGCCGCCGATAAATATACTGCTTATTTCCCGCTCCCTGAGCCACTCCAGACGGGAGTATTGCCGGATATGGCTGAGGAGGGCCTCAAGATAGGCGGCCGGCGGCCGCCCGCCGCATGCTTGAGAGACAAAGGAGCAATAGAGGCATTTACGGCGGCAAAAAGGGATATGGATATATAGTCCGTATAATCCGCTCATGGGATAATAAGCGGCGGCCGCTTGTATTTTTGCCGCAGCCAGTTAATTGTCTTATAGACCCGCGGTTGACGAATGAGACGAAGTTCCAGGCGCCGTTTGCCGGGAAAATCAAGCAGCGACAGGGCGATGACAATGGTCAACAGCCCCTGGCCGGGCAGAAAAAGCATCAGTATTCCGGCCCCGAGCAGGATAATCCCGGCTATATTTTTGATGATCCGGCCCAATACCTGCAGGCCGGAAAGCCGGGATGAGCGGTCTGTTGCAACGACAAAATAATCCACCGGTATCCGCACCAAAAGAATCGGCACAATAATCAGACTGCCGATAAAGGATACCAGGGAAAAGACCGCTAACCATAATAAATATTTATGGGCCAATAGAGACAAAATGACCCGGTTTACAGACCATTAGCGGCCGTGCCCCGCAGAATATTAAGACCGGCGGCCATATAATAAAGGCCGGACCACAGGGTGAGAACAACGGTTATGGTCACCATGAACGGCTGCCAGTTGATAAATAGACGGGTGATCGGCACCTCAAAAAAGAGCCCCACGGTGATAATCTGGAACAGGGTAGTGGCCTTGCCAACCATGGCCGGTTTAACCTGCCAGCGGCGGCCTTTGAGGTGCAGAGCCGCCGCTCCGAGGACGATTATCAGATCCCGCAGCCAGACTACGGCGGCCAGCCACATGGGCAGTCCGCCGTCTAAGGCCAATACCGTGTAGGTTGCGTTCAGAAGTAATTTATCGGCCAGGGGGTCAAGAAAGGTGCCGAAGGGGCTGGTAATCCTGCCGAGACGGGCGATTAGACCGTCTAAGGTATCAGTTAAGGCGGCAATGACAAAGACCACAAGCGCCTGCGAATGCTGGCCGCTTCGCAGCAGATGGATGATGAGCGGGATCAGAGCTATCCTGATTCCGGTGAGAATATTCGGGATTTGAACAAATAAGGCGCGCATATATCTTTCCAGGGCCAATCTTAAAATTTATGGGTGAAATATGGCTTCAGCGCCTCCGGAATAGTAACCGTACCATCCTCCTGCTGATAATTTTCAAAAATGGCGGCCAGGGTGCGGCCCACGGCCAGACCGCTGCCGTTTAAGGTATGCACCAGAGCGCTCTTCTTCTGCCCCGGCGGCCGATAACGAATCCCGCCCCGCCGGGCCTGAAAATCCAGAAAATTGCTGCATGAAGAAATCTCCCGGTATTTATCCTGACCCGGCATCCAGACCTCAATGTCATAGGTTTTACTGGAAGAGAAACCCAAATCACCGCTGCAGAGAATCACGACCCGGTAGGGCAGACCGAGGAGCTGCAAGACCTCTTCGGCATCGGCCAGCAGACTTTCCAACTCGGCCTCTGAGGTCTCCGGAGTAGTAAATTTAACCAGTTCAACCTTATCAAATTGATGCTGACGAATCAGGCCCTTGGTATCCCGGCCGTATGAACCGGCTTCAGAGCGAAAGCAGGGGGTGTAGGCGGCATATTTAATTGGCAGATCCGCGATACTGAGGGTCTCATCCCGGTGAAGATTGGTGATGGGTACCTCAGCGGTGGGAATGAGATAGAGATCCCAGTCTTGCGCCTTAAAGAGGTCGGCCGAAAATTTAGGCAGCTGGCCGGTGGCGGTCATGGAGGCGGTATTAACGAGAAAGGGCGGCAGCACCTCCTGGTAGCCGTGTTTCTCGGTGTGCAGATCAAGCATGAAATTAATCAAGGCCCGTTCGAGACGGGAGGCCATGCCCTTTAAGACGGCAAAACGCGCCCCGGACAATTTGGCGGCCCGTTCAAAATCAAGCACCCCGAGGGCCTCGCCAATCTCCCAATGCTTCTTTGGGGTGAAGGAAAACTGCCGCTCCCGGCCCCAGCGCCGCAGTTCCACGTTATCGTTATCGTCTTTGCCGCCCGGCACCGTATCCTGGCAGAGGTTGGGAATCTCCATGACTATTTGCTGTAACTCCGTCTCAACCCCGGATAATAGGCCGTCTAACTCCTTAATTCGTCCCCCCACCTGGCGCATATCCGCCATCAGGTCGGCGGCATCCTCCTTTTTAGCCTTGAGCTTGGCGATTTGCTGGGATACGGTTTTACGTTTATTACGCAGGCCCTCTACCTCGGTCAACAACTCCCGGCGTTCTTTGTCCAACTCTACAAAGCGGTCTATCCTGGTGCTGTCCATACCGCGATAGGCCATTTTATCTTTTACCAGCCCGATATTTTCTCTTATAAAACGCAATTCAAGCATTATTCATTTCCTTATTTAATTGTAACTCCCGATTCCAACCAGACAGCACGCTGATTGCCACTAAACTCAATTATTATCTTTTTTTCGTAACAGATAAAATCAACAATATATCTCCCTATGGGAGATTGCCGCCTGAATTTATAACCGTATATCTGTCTGTTTCTGATTTTTGACCACAGTAATCTTTCCGTATCCGTCATGTTGTTACGGAGTAATTTTGCCCGGTAGATGAATTTGTGTTTTTTTTGCATAGACCGCCAACTATTCTGAAAAAACCCCCACCAACTGGCCGACGCGCAACAGACGGCGGCGGGCTGGAATTACCATCACCACCCCGGCCTCTTCCAGGGTACGGGCCTCCCTTACCATAAGTCGTCCCCCTTTATAACTGATTACGCCGCCTTTAAGATGAGTAAATTCCGGCTTCCTGATCCTGATTTCCGTGCTGAGTACCGCGGTCGCCTTGAGCGGCCACGCCTTTTTAAGCCCCTGGGCCTGACGGAGAGCCGGGCTGACGAGAAGCGGGAAAATAGTATTCACCGCCATCGGCGGCCCCGGCAAGGCAAAATAAAGCAAATTATCTAACCGCCCGCAGAGGGTGCCTTTACCGGGCCGCAGGCTTAAATGATCGAATATAACCTCGCCGCCCATCTCCTTAAATATGGCCTTGGTGAGATCATATTTACCTGGCCCCATACCGCCGGTACTGATTAATATAGTTTGCTCATCAGCGGCGATTCCCCGCCGCAGAGCGGCCCGCAGGGCTTCGGGGGTATCAGCGGCGAGCCCCAGGTCGAGGGGAACCGCGCCCGCCCGCCGGATAAGAGCTGCCAGCAGGAGATTGTTTGAATTACGCCTCTTACCGGCCGGCGGCCTTGATTCGGTGGTCAACTCACTGCCGGTGCAGAAAAAAGCCGCCCGCGGGGCTTTGTATACCCGGATATTTTCCTGGCCGTCAGCGCTGAGATAGATGAGATGCGAGGTGTTTACCCGTTCACCTCTTCTGATAATAACCCGGCCACGACTAAGCTCTCCACCCTGGGGCTGAATAAATTTGTTGCGGGGCAAAGGCCCGGTGCTGAGCTCATTGTTATCCTCCTTCGTCAGTTCAAAGGGGACAACCCGCTCCGTGCCGGACGGCAGGAGAGCGCCGGTCATGATTCTCACCGCCTCTCCGGCCCGCAGAAACCGGCAGGTGGTATCCCCGGCCGCCGTTTCGGCTTTAATTATATAGCGCCCGTCCTTAATCGGCCCCAGGGCGTAACCGTCCATGGCGGCGGCGCTGAAATGCGGTATGGGACGTGAGCAGCAAACGCTTGCCGCGCTGACCAGGTATAGGGCCTCAGCGAGGCTGACGGTCTCCGTGCCGCAGGTGGTAATCCGAGTCCGAATTGCCGCCTGAGCGGCGCTGAGACTGAGCATCAGCCTGGCGGCCAGCCCATAACCCTGCCACCGAGGACATGGAGATGGAAATGGAAAACCGTTTGACCGGCGGATGCTCCATTATTGACCACGAAGCGATAATCATCTAAGCCGTTTTCTTTGGCCAGATGGGCTCCGATTCGTATAATCCTGCCGATCAGGGCCGCGTCTTCCTCGCTGAGTGCGCTGGAGTCCCGCAGATGGGACTTGGGGATCACTAAAAAATGCTTCGGGGCCTGGGGGTCAAGATCCCAGAAAGCCACGACCTCATCATCCTCATACAATTTGTCAGCGGGAATCTCCCCGGCCGCTATCTTACAAAAAATACAATCAGACATATTATCCTCCTGTAGGGGCATCCCTTGGGGCTGCCCTCTTTTTACTGCCCGTCAACAGGGGCACCAACATCCCCCGCGTTATGGCCCGCGAACCACTCCTTCACCATTGTTAGATCACGAATTATGGGGCTGGCCGGCAGACTCTCCCTGAATATACGGCCATAAGGCTTACTGTAAAGCCGGATGTCAAGCACCGCCAGCAGACCGCCGTCGCTGCCGGAGCGCATCAGGCGTCCCAACCCCTGGCGCAGGGTGAGAATCGCCCTGGGAATCTGTAAATCAAAGAATGGCCGGCCGCCCTCCTCGTTGATGCGGTTCACCCTGGCCATTATTACCGGATCACTGGGCACCTCAAAGGGCAATTTATCTATAATCACACAGCTTAATGATTCACCGGGCACATTTACCCCCTCCCAGAAGCTGGCCACCGCGAGGAGAACGGATGTGGTGCGGCGTTGAAATTTATTTAACAGCACCGCCTTGGGGGCCTCACCCTGGGTCAGGAGCTCGTAGGGCAGTACAGCGCTTAAAAAATCCCGCGCCTCCCGCATGGCGTTTAAACTGGTAAACAGCAGCAGAGCCCGGCCGCCGGCGGCCTTTATCAGCTCCAGGGACTGCTCCCGAGCCGCCGGGCCATAAGCCGCCTCCCGCGGTTCAGGAAAGCCGGCAGCCGGGATGTAGAGCCTGGTTCGCTCAGCGTAATTGAAGGGCGAGGCCAGTCGCAGGGTTTCGGTCTCTTCATCTAAGCCGAGACGTTTAAACATATAAGCAAATTTACCGCCGGTCGTCAATGTGGCAGATGTAAAGATAAGACTGCTGACCTGAGAATAAAGATGCTGCCGCAATTCATCGGCCACCTCAATGGGGGAGGAGGTAAGGATCAGGTTTCTTTTGCGCCGTTCATACCAATAAACCGAGGTGGTCTCCATGTCCATACATATGCGGCCGAGAGAATTGCTCAATTCTTGACAGCGCCGCAGGTGGCCCTCCCAGGACGGGTTCTGAATAATCAAACTATCAAGATGATTCCCCAGGCTGTCGAAGGCGCTGAGGAGCAGATTTAATTCTCCGGCCCAGGACTTATGGCGAGTAACCTCCTCTAAGGGATAGCGCCCCGGCCGGGCCGGGAAAATAGCCGCGAATTCGGCGGCCTGGGCCATCAGAGCCCGGCTGATCTGCCTGACTTTAAGCCGGCTTTCTTTGGTTAATCCGGCGCTTAATTCCTCTATATCGTGATCCAGCTCTTTTATCTGATAGAGACTGATTGAGGTGCCGAAATAATTGGTGGCCACATTCTCCAGGTGATGCGCCTCATCAAAGATCACCGTCTGATAACGGGGCAGCACCTCGGCGCGGCCAAAACGGCGAATGGCGAGATCCGAAAAAAACAGATGATGGTTGACGATGATGATCTGGGCCTGAGCCGCCGCCTTACGCAGGCGGCCGATGAAACAGGCGGCATTATCCGGGCAACGGCCGCCTAAACATTTGTCGGTGCTGGAGCATATCTGCTCCCAAAGGGGGGAATCATCCCCAAGCCAAGTCAGCTCCGCTCGTTCGCCGAGGCGGGTATGGGCCAACCACTCACTGAGTAATTCAAGCTCCTCACTACGTTCAAAGAGCAGCATCTGCGGGTTGGTTAGAAACTGCTTGGCCCGAAATAGACAGGCATAATTACGGCGGCCCTTGACGCAGACAACCTTTAAATCAGCCTTTATATGACGCTGAATAAGGGGGATTTCCTTATCAAGAATCTGCTCCTGAAGATTCAGGGTGCCGGTGGAGATTACAATTTTTCGGCCCCCGACAACAGCCGGGATCAGATAGGCCAGGGTCTTGCCGATTCCGGTCTCGGCCTCCACCGCCAGCATAGCGGCCCGCTCCGGCAGGACATCGCCGGGGCTGTCCAGAGTCTGGGCCACGGCCCGCGCCATGCTCAGCTGCCCAGGCCGCGATTCGTAATCGGGCAGGGCCTGAGCCAGCAGCCCCTGGGGCTGAAATATATGTTCAATGCTCTCTATAAAATTATGCACTCTGGATTAAGTAATCATTTTTCATCTGTAATATTAAATCTGTCTCCCGGCATAGAACCTATGCGGCGGCATCATTATCCGGGTCATCATAAATAGTTAGTAAGTCCTTGACAATAAAAAAGAGTTGGTTATAAAATTTCAGTAGTATCCGGTTAATAATCGGTATTGTTTTGTTTCTCAAATACGGCAGGCTCAAACAAAAAAGGGGGAAGGGATTATGATGAAAAATGTCAAGACCATATTGGTACCCATTGATTTTTCTGATAACTCCAAAAAAATTCTGCGGGAGGCGGTGAGTGTGGCCGAAAATTTTGGCGCTAAATTAGAAGCGCTCTTTGTGGTTCAGAGTTTTGAGGATTATTCCGGCTTTTTTGTTCCCCATATTCCAATAGACCAATTTCAGGCCGAGATGTTTGCAAGCGCCGCCGCCAAAATGGATGATTTTCTGGAAGATAATCTGGAAAATCCTGAGGCCTGCGGCCGTCATACAGCCACTGGTGATGTAGGTGAGGAGATCATTAAATACGCCAAAAAGATTGAGGCCGGGATGATTGTCATGGGTACCCACGGCTATAAAGGTATCGAGCGTGTCCTCTTCGGCAGTGTCGCGGAGCAGGTGGTCAAAAACGCCCCCTGCCCGGTATTGACCATTAATCCCTATCAAAAGAGTAAAAAAGGGTAAATCAACTGCCAT
>DRPV01000161.1 GCA_011330685.1 Desulfobacterales bacterium | reverse complement strand
GCTATGTTGTTGAGCAGGAATATCGAGTTGAAGGACAGCCCCCAGGGAACCACCTGGCATGTGGCTGATAATGGGAACTAACAGGGGGATGTAACCATTCAGCTGCACTCCATCTCGGAGTCTGCGCTTACCTGCCCTCCTCACGTACAGGGAGTACAGACTCGGAGGTCAAAACGAACGAGGTAAGCGAAGACTCCGAGCTGGAGCACATCCGGAGTCTTCGCTTACCTGAACGGTTACGGTTTCGAGTTTCTGGTAATTTGTTGTCTTTGCTGAATACTAACAGGGGGATAAATAAAATGATACGATTACCCGCGGTTGCCGGTCAATTTTATCCTGCCGATGGCGGAGAGTTACGGAGTTTGATTGCCGATTTGTCCTCCCCCGCGGCTGATGTTCAACCATACCGGGCTCTGGCCGCTATTGTGCCGCATGCCGGATATGTCTATTCCGGGGCCGTGGCCGCTCAGACCTTTAAGCGGCTTGATATTCCGTCTCAGGTGGTAGTTATAGGCCCCAATCATCACGGAACAGGTGCTGATCTGGCTCTGATGCGGGAAGGGAGCTGGCGGATGCCCATGGGTGAGGTGAATATAAACAGCGCTCTGGCTGATAATCTCCTTTCCGGTGGGGTGTTCAGCGCTGATTACACGGCCCATGTGCCGGAACATTCCCTTGAGGTGCAGATTCCTTTTCTGCAATATTTTGCCGCGGAGCTGGAGATAGTACCCATCTGCGCCTCATATATAACTTACGAAGAATGCCGCCGGGCCGGAGAGGAACTGGCCAGGGTCATTAAGGCCTGGCCGCAGCCGGTTCTCATGGTTGCCAGTACGGATATGACCCATTATGAGAGCCGGAATATTGCCGGCCGCAAAGACCGGCTGGCCCTGGAGTGTATTGAGAATCTTGATTCGGAGGCTCTGTATTCCACCGTAATCAGGGAGAAAATAAGTATGTGCGGTTTTATTCCAGTCACCATTGTTCTGACGGCTGCCGTTCTCCTCGGAGCCAGCCGGGCTGAGCTGGTGCGTTATAGCGATTCCGGGGAGGTCAGCGGCGATATCGGGCAGGTGGTGGGCTATGCCGGGCTTGTTGTCTCCTGAGTGTCCTCATCCTTGACATGAATACTCTCTAAGAGTTCGCTGGAAAAACGGCGCTGGATTTTTTTCAGAGTGGCGCTGATAGTGGCTGCCGGATAATTTTCAAAGGTCTCGGTGCTTTTGTCCTTATAGGCGACGGTGGTGAATTTTTTATGCTTGATTTTGAAACGATGTGACCAGTTAATGGAGATGGTCTCGGCCTGTTCGCTGATCTCCACATCAATGGCTTTGCCGTTTCGGGCCACCATGGCGGCATCCTGTTCGGTTAATTCCAGAATCCAGGCGTCACCGGCGGCTGTTGAGAAGAAGATGAAGACGCCGATGATCTTTAAGGTATCCTGATGATTAACGGCGGCCTGCCGGATGATCTCCGCCTCGCCGCTGACGGTAATTTTTTTATCAGGGGTGGGAATTGCCCCGTCTTGCTTTTTGCCGAGACAACATCGTTTATATTTCAGACCGCTGCCGCAGGGACAGGGATCGTTTCTGCCGATTTTAGCCATGTCATGCTCCATGAAGAGGATTGTTACGAATAATTTGCAGGTAAGCGCCCATTAACACCCTGAAACGCTTATACTTCGGAGGGTGGTTTGTTGAACGGTTACATTTTTTAGTATAATTCCACAATTTATCTTGAATGGCAATATAATGCCGCATCATTAACCAAGTTTTCTTTAATGCTTGCTGTCAATTATCTGATTTCTATGCCGCCGATTAGTTCATATTTGAAAAAAGTATATGGTACTCCGAACCGGAGGTTGGATAAACGCCGGTCTCCCCCCAACGCCTTTTCTCCCCTGTTGGGGATTAATCCGCCGGCTCCGTATATTTCCGGCTGTGATGTAGAGCGGGATTTCTCGGGGTTTCAGCATGATGCCCTGCGCTTACAGCTCGAATTACTTCGCCGGGCCCTGAAGCTTACTACGGCTGCCTTTTTATGGGCCAGTGATAGAGGCCAGATTCAACTTCTGAGCATTGTGTCGGAACGTGATGATATTCTTTCCGGCCCCTTCGAGCGGGGGGCCGGTTTGTTAGGGGGATTGCTCCATGGCCGTGAAGAGGTCAGTCTGGCTAAGGTCAGCAAGACCTATTCCGGCTTGGTATATTACCAGAATCCGGGCCAGACCGGCAGCGCTATTGCCATGCGCTGCCAGACGGCCGTGGGCGATAAAGAGGAGAAGGGCTTTTTTATTTTGACTGCCGACCGTCGGCAGACCGGGGTCTGGGCGGATGAGGACAGGGCTCTTTTGCGTCTCTGCGCCGATAAGATGATTAAGGAGCGGGACTTTGGTGAGCTGCTGTCTAGTGTTGAGCATGAACGGAGCCTGTTGCAGAAGATATGCGGCGGTCTGCGGGAGTTAAACCGGGGGCTGGGGCTGGAGTCTGTTTTTAAGGCCACGGCCGGGGCGGTAAACAACCTGCTGGCTGTTGATTTTATCGCCATAAGTCTGTTAGGTGATGATATTCACTATATAGCCTTTGTCAGTGGCGGCAGGTATGAAGAACTCACGGGTATGGAATATGATTGTGGTGAGGGGCTGGTGGGGCAGGTACTGAAACTGAACCGTCCTCTACCCGCCAACGCCTCCTATCGCGGCCCGGCACCGGTGTTTTCCAGTAAACATTGCCTCGATGGTTTTAAATCATTATTGATCGTCCCCCTCTGTCCGGAAAAGGGTTGTCCCATCGGCACCTTGACCGTGGCTGCGGTCAGGGATGATATATTCGGTGGTGAAGAACGCGATTTCCTGGGGCTTATTGCCGATCAGGCGGCTATCAAGATTGATTTGGCCCAGGCCCATGAATTAATCAGCAAAATGGCCACCACCGACGGTCTTACCTCTCTCGCTAATCACCGCAGCTTTCAGCATGGTTTTGATGTTATGCTCCACCGGGCTAAGAGACGGGAGAGCCCCCTCGCCATGATTATCTGTGATATAGATTTTTTTAAGAAATTTAATGATAATTACGGCCACCAGTTTGGCGATCAGGTTTTAAAGGCGGTGGCCGGGGTCATGGCGAGGGATGTCAGACGTGAGGATCTTGCCGCCCGTTACGGCGGTGAGGAGTTCGCCTTGATTCTGGAGAATTCCGATAAACAGGGGGCCCGTCTGATGGCGGAACGGATCAGGTGTGATATAGCGGCTCTGAAATTTAAAATTGACGGCCGAGAGGTCGGGGTGACTATTTCGGCCGGCATTGCCGCCTATCCCGAGGATGCCCGGTTAAAGTCGGAGATTATAGAACTGGCCGATCAGGCCCTTTATCAGGCTAAGGAGCAGGGCCGTAATCAGACAGTTCTGGCGTCAAGCCACTAACTGAGTAAGCGATCAATTAATTACACCGGGCTTCATATAACCCCCTAACTGTAAGCGTTTCAGGGGCGCCGCCATTTGCATGTTCCACCCCCGCGACGACATCAGTATATCGCGGGGGTGGAACATGCAAATGGGTGGTATGTATAATTATGGCCGAATTGCCCACGAATAGTACCTTTACACGCAATTGACAAACAAATTTTTACGAGGTCTGGTGTAGATATGGAAGACAAAGAATTTAAGGCCCTGTGGGTTACTGAGGAAGGGGATAAAAGCTATAAGCGGCAGGTTGTGCAGCGTCTGGTGAGTCAATTACCGCCTGGCGAGCTGCTGGTACGGGTATTGTATTCCTCGTTAAATTACAAAGATGCCCTTTCGGCCTCCGGGAACAGGGGGGTTACCCGCCGTTATCCCCATACGCCGGGGATTGACTGTGCCGGGGTTGTGGAACAATCCACCGTGACTGATTTCGCGCCTGGAGAGGAGGTGATTGTCTCCTGCTTCGATCTGGGGATGAATACCCCCGGCGGTTTTGGCCAGTACATCAGGGTTCCGGCTCAGTGGGCCGTTAAACTGCCTGAGGGGATGAACCCGCGGCGGAGCATGATTTATGGCACGGCGGGTTTTACCGCCGCGCAATGCGTGGAACGGATTATCAGCCACGGGGTGGTTCCCCAGGACGGCCCGGTACTGGTTACCGGGGCCACCGGCGGGGTGGGGTGCATGGCCGTGGCTATGCTGGCCGCCTCCGGTTATACCGTCAGTGCCGCCAGCGGCAAGGATGAGGATGAATTTCTCACCGCCATTGGTGCCGCGGAGGTTATTAAGCGGCAGAAAATAGCGGTGGGTGCTAACCGCGCTATGCTCAGGGAGCGTTGGGCGGCAGCGGTGGACACTGTGGGCGGCCCCTATCTTGAGGCGATTTTAAAGACCTGCCGTTATAGCGGCATTGTTACCTGCTGTGGGAATGTGGCTGCTCCGGAGCTTAATCTTACCGTCTATCCCTTTATTTTACGGGGGATAACCCTGGCCGGTATTGATTCCGCCCTGACCCCGGTGCTTAAACGGCAGCGGATATGGCAGCGGATAGCCGGGGAATGGAATTTTGATTTTTTGGAGGATATGGCCGTGGAGGTGACTTTAAATGATCTAAGCGAGGCCATTGACCGGATGTTAGCCGGACATCTTAAGGGCAGAGTAATTGTGAAGTTGGCTGACTGAGTAACATTAAGATTCTTTCCCTCAGGCATAACGGTCGAAAGTCACACTAAGGTCGACAAAACCTGGCAGGTGACTTAGGACTTGTTAATCAGCAATTACTATTTTATTTTTACCGCCTTTTTTGGCCTTATACATGGCATCATCGGTTTTTTTCAAAAAGAGATGCATATCTTTATACCAGTCAAGCTCTTCATGACGGTGAAATTCCCCAAGACCGAAACTCAGGGATGTGGAGCCAAAATTATTTTCCTTATAGCTGCTGTTAATTCGTTCACAGATCATCAGGGCCTGTTCCTCAGAGGTTTCGGTGAGAAGCATGGCGAATTCATCCCCGCCGTAGCGAAAGGCCCAGTCGCCCCCGCGCCGGGCGCAGTTGAGCATAATTGAACCTAAAGTCTGCAAGACCTCGTCGCCGGCCTGATGGCCGTATTCATCATTAAAACTCTTGAAGTTATCAATATCTATAAAGGCCAGAAAAATTCGGTAATGATGACGGCTTGAACGGTGAATCTCCTCCATTATTTTCAGATCAAAATAACGGCGGTTGTATAAGGAGGTAAGACCATCGGAGATGGACATCTTCTCTAACTGCTCCACCATGGTCTGTTCCCTTATTACCCGGTGGAGTTTGGCCAGGAGTTCATCGGTGTCAAATGGTTTGGTCATGTAATCAATGGCCCCGGCCTTAATAACATCCATATATGAATATTCCCGGCTGAAACCAGTGGTGACAATAACCGCGGTCTGAGGATAAAATTCCAGAATATGCTTTAACAATTCCATGCCGTTCATCCGCGGCATGTTTATATCGGTAATTACGATGCGGAATGTATCATCTTGCTCTAATTTTTTAACGGCCTCAAGACCGTCACTGGCGCTGGCAAACTGGTAGCCGTTTTTTCGTAAAATGCTGGCCATTAAAGTCAGGATTACGGGATCATCGTCAACCAGGAGTATTTTAATATTTTTTATGGCTGGTAAATCTTTACCCAATAGTGTCATAGTTGGAGCCTCCTGACGGCTGGTTTTGAACAGCGCGCAAACATTATTGGATGCCTGCGTGAGTATCGTTATACCGGATGCCCAAGAACGGAGAACAATGTAAACTTATGACTGATGATCTAAGCTGTAAACCTGTTTTTATGTATAAATTATACAGGCTTGCCAAGATCATTGTCAAATTCTTGTTAAAATAATCTGTCATGCTCTAAAACCCTTGCTGGCGCAGGGCTTCATAAAGCACAATACCGGCGCTCATTGCTAAATTAAGGCTGCGAATATGGGGGTTAGTCATTGGAATAGTATAACATTGCCGGGCGTATTGGTTGAGAATGTCGGCGGGCAGTCCTTTGGTCTCTTTACCAAAGACCAGAAAATCACCGCCTTTGAAGTTGGCCTCGGTATAAGGCTTGTCCGTTTTTTTACTCAAGAAGAACAGACGTTCCGTGGGGGTCGCGGTCATGAAGGCGGTAAGATTATCCCAATAGATAATATTCACATATGGCCAATAGTCCAGTCCGGCTCGTTTTAAATAACGGTCATCAGTACTGAACCCTAAAGGACGCACAAGATGGAGGGTGGTGTCGGTGGCTCCGCAGAGGCGGGCGATGGAGCCGGTATTGGGAGGTATTTCCGGCTCAACCAGGACTATGTTAAAAGGGGGCACGTGATTTAAGAAAATTTGAAATTATGTGGTTTTTGAGGGAAGATTATGGCTGCTGACCTGACCAGCAACCGAAACAGCTATCGTAATCAATCTCATTTACCATACTTTTGGGGGGCTTTTTATTCTATGCGCGGAGAACTGTCAACTATTGTTTTCATATTGGGGTTAAAAATAAGTTCACAACTTCTTCCCACGGTAGTAATATAAAAAATTCTTCCGCGGTTTGTTTAACCGGCGGTAAATTCTATTTAATTATGTAACTGTTCTGGTAAGTGCAGACTCTGAGATGGGGTGCAGGTGAACGGGTACATAACAAAGATAAGGAGATCATGGCTGTATGGCCTTAATTGTACAGAAATTCGGTGGTACTTCGGTGGCTGATCCCGCTAAGATCAAGGCGGTGGCCGAGCGGGTATTACGTACCAAGAAAGAGGGAAATCAGATGGTGGTGGTGCTCTCCGCTATGGCGGGTGAGACCAATCGCTTTATTGATATGGCCGGGCAGATGCAGGAACAGCCCGATGAACGTGAACTTGATGTTCTGCTGGCCAGTGGTGAGCAGGTAAGTATCGCCCTCTTTGCCATGGCGGTAAAGGGGCTGGGGGATGATGCCGTCTCCCTGCTGGGTGATCAGGTGAAGATAGTCACCGATGGCGTGCATACCAAGGCCCGGATAAAATCAATCGATACCAGCCAGATTACCAGGCATCTTAAAGAAAATCGTATAGTGGTGGTGGCTGGTTTTCAGGGGGTTACGGAGGAGGATGACCTCACCACTTTGGGCCGCGGCGGCTCCGATACCACGGCCGTGGCCTTGGCGGCAGTGCTCAAGGCTGACAGGTGCGAGATATTTACCGATGTGGAAGGAATTTATACCACCGATCCCAATGTCTACGCTGCGGCTCGTAAAATTGACCGTATCACCTATGATGAGATGCTGGAACTTGCCAGTCTCGGGGCCAAGGTGCTGGATATCCGTTCCGTGGGGATGGCCAAGAGATATAAGGTGCCGTTGCATGTCAGATCGACTTTTACTGAAAATGATGGAACATGGGTTGTGGAGGAGAATAAAAATATGGAATCAATGTTGGTTTCCGGAGTTACTTACAGCAAAAATGAGGCACGCATCACCATAAGTAAAATTCATGATATCCCCGGCATAGCGTCGAAGATTTTCACCCCTATTTCCGACGCCGGGGTTGTGGTGGATATGATTATTCAAAATACCAGGGCCGGGGAGATGACCGATATGACCTTTACCGTGCCCCGGACGGATTATAAAAAGGCCATGGAGATAGTCCGTAATCTCGATATTGCCGAGCCTGACCAGGTCTCGGGTTCTGAGGAGATTATTAAGGTCTCCATCGTCGGGGTGGGGATGCGTAATCATTCCGGGATTGCCACCACCATGTTTCATGTCCTGGCCAAGGAGGGGATTAATATTCATATGATCAGCACCTCGGAGATTAAGGTCTCCTGCGTAATTGATGAGAAATACACTGAACTGGCGGTAAGGGCGCTGCACGATGCCTTTTCTCTGGAGAAGGACAATCAACCGGAAGAGGAATAGGGGGGGATTATGACAGACAAGATAACCGTTTACGACACAACCCTGCGGGACGGCACTCAGGCAGAGAATTTTAACCTGTCGGTGGAGGATAAGGTTCGGATTACCCTGAAACTCGATGAGCTGGGCATTGATTTTGTGGAGGGCGGCTGGCCCGGCTCCAATCCCACCTCGGTGCAGTATTTTGAGGAGATGAAAAATTATAGTCTCCGCCATACCAAGGTGGCCGCCTTCGGCAGTACACGCCTGTTCAGCAACCCGGCCTCCGAGGATGCCAATCTCAAGGCCCTGCTTGATTCAGACACTCCTTGCGTGACTATCTTCGGCAAGACCTGGGATATTCATGTCAAAGTGGCTCTGCGGATCTCCATGGCCGATAACCTGCTGATTATTGATGAGTCACTGCGCTATCTGCGGCCCCATGTCGAGCATCTCTTTTATGACGCGGAACATTTCTTTGACGGCTTTAAAACCAATAAGGATTATGCCCTGAATACTATTGCCACGGCCCATGAGGCCGGGGCCGACTGTCTGATACTCTGTGATACCAACGGCGGTACCATGCCCGGTGAAATACAGACCATTATGCGGCAGGTTAAGGAGTTTTTCAAGCAGCGCGGCGGGGAGGTTAAGCTTGGTATTCACGCCCATAACGATTCCGAGACCGCGGTGGCCAACTCGCTTATTGCCATTGACGAGGGTGCCGTCCAGGTGCAGGGCACCATGAATGGTTATGGTGAGCGCTGCGGCAACGCCAATCTGACCTCCATCATGCCGGCCCTGGCCCTGAAGATGAATCGTGATTTCACGGCCAGGGAAAATCTGGAGAAATTGACCGAAACCGCCCGTTTTGTCAATGAACTGGCCAATCTGCCCCATAATAAGTATCAACCCTACGTGGGGGCGGCGGCCTTCGCTCACAAGGGCGGTATCCATGTCTCGGCGGTGAAACGTAACCCCCTGACCTATGAACATATAAAACCGGAGTTGGTGGGTAATTGCCGCCGGGTATTGATCTCCGATCAGTCCGGGCGCAGTAATGTGCTCCATAAGGCCAAAAAATTTGGCCTTGATCTGGAAAGTACTGACCCCCTGGTGACCACCATTCTTAAAAAACTGAAGGATCTTGAGAATCAGGGATTTCAGTATGAGGGCGCTGAGGCCTCTTTTGAACTTCTCATGCGGCGGGCCATGGGAACGCTGCCGGTGTTCTTTGAGTTAAAGGGCTTCCGGGTTCTGAATCAGAAGGATCGCGGTGACAGCTATCCCCTGGCTGAGGCCACTATTCAGCTTGAGGTGGCCGGGGAGACAGTCCACACCGCGGCCCTTGGCGAGGGGCCGGTGAACGCCTTGGATAACGCCCTGCGTAAGGCCCTGACCTGTTTTTATCCCCAGTTGGCCGAGATGAGCCTGAGTGATT
>DRPV01000160.1 GCA_011330685.1 Desulfobacterales bacterium | reverse complement strand
GGGCCGCGACTCTGGGGTCTATCTGCTTTATATCTCGTGACAGACCGTATTCACCGCGTCTGGGCTGGATTAAAATATCCCTGGTTTTTCTTATTTCCACCACATTATACCCTTGATGCTGAAATTCCGTCATCATCCGCTCGGCGATATAGCGGCCAAAGGATGAGGTGCGGGAGAGCTTTTTAAGATCCACAAAACTACTCATCACCACTCCATCGCCAAGATCACCAACCACCGCGTCAGGTTCGACCAGATTAGCAAAAAGGGTCTGGGCCATCTTCGTAATTTTCTGATCAAATTCTTTGGCCTGGTGAGCGTATTTATCCACTGGTGTTTTCAGGACAACAACTGGTGCTGGAGCGGCGTTTGGAATGGGGAAAAGTGAGAACGACCAACCAGTCCGAGCCTGAATGCTTATAGCGAAGACAATAAGGCCGATGGTGAGGATGAGATGCAGGGCTGATTTTTTCTGGAACATTGTCTGTCATCCGGTTAATATTAAAATATGAGGCACTGGCGAACTATTACGACAGAGCAGCGGTGATAAAGGCTCTCTGTCAAGATATATCGGTATTATAAAACATTTTCTTGATTATTATTTCAGATAATTTCAGATAATCAGAAAAATACAAAGAGGCTTTGGTTGTCTGTGGAGTTAATAGAACGTGAATCAATTATCGAAGACGAGGTGTTAATCGTTGAAACAAGCGGTGAGATGCCGGAGGTAGCCTATCATGGTTCACTTTATTATCTAAGCCATGATCCTGAGGGCCCGAAGTTGAGCTTAGCTCGCGCCGACAAGAGCCGCCTGCGTTTAGCGGTGCTGGAGGGGTACAGAAGAATTATTCGTCGTGATCTGGACTTGGAGAACCGGCAGAAATCATGTTATCGGGGGCTGATTCGCTGTTTGGTGAACTGGCGGCGGCTGACCGGCTTTGCGGCCGCCCACAGGCTCAGTCTGACAGAGCTGCAAGAAGAGATTGCCGCCGCCCTGCAAACATTTCTGGCCGGTGAGGCGGCTGATATAAGACGGGGATGCCCCACCTGCGTCAATTGTTCCCAGGCTGAACTCAGGGAGTTGATCAACGAGGTGGGCCTAAATGACAATAATCTGCCGCCGGACTTAGAATGTGTGCAGGGTGGTGTTCATGGAGCGCTTACCAACTAACTGAACAGGCGGCCTTTCATTCTGCTGATGAAACGCCGCTCTCTCGGAGCCTGATGGCGCAGGTGACGGTAAACATGAACCTTGACCAGGTCGGTTACAAAGGCCGAGCAGATGGAGTAGCCCCATATAAGGGCGATTTCCGGCCAGGTTATGGGAGTAATGAAGCCGAAACCATAGGCGGCAAGAAAAGTAGCGGCAACCTTGGTGATTACCGTTGACCAGACCATAACAGGCGCGGGCCAGGGACGTTTCCAGAAATGGTCTTTACTGCGGGCTACAAAGAGTACCAGATGTCCGGCTACTGACAATTGGAGAAAGACATAGGTCTGAATCGCCGACACACTGAGCTTAAGCCAATCCATGGCCAGCAGCTGCATACCGAAGGTGCCGATGACACCAACAATTCCCATGGCCGTGCCCACGGCAATCACACTGTGCATATCCCACCTGACAGGTTCCTGCTCCAGCCTGGTGTGATCATAGGCAATGGCCATAATGGGAATATCGTTCAAAAAGGCGAGCAGGATGATCATGATGGCGGTAATGGGATAAAAATTAAAAAGCAGCATTGCCACTACCACATAAACCATAATCCGGATGGTCTCGCTGATACGATAGATGGCATAGCTGTTCATCCGTTCAAAGATACGCCTGGCCTCTTCAATGGCGGTGATAATGACTGACAGGCCGGGCGAGGTGAGCACCAGGTCGGCGGCGGCCCGGGCCGCGTCAGTGGCACCACTGACGGCAATACCTACATCGGCCTGTTTCAGGGCCGGCGCGTCATTGACCCCGTCACCGGTCATGCCGGTAATATGGTTACGGCCCTGAATAATTTTAACAATCGAAAATTTATGCTCCGGAAAAACTTCAGCAAAGCCATCTGCCTCTTCAATCTCCTGCCCAAGTGAATCGCCGGGAATTGTTTTTATGTCCTTGGGAAGAATATCAGATTTCAGGATATTGCTTTTTAAGCCAAGCTTACCCGCTATCTGTTTGGCAATGGCAAGATTATCACCGGTAACCATCTTAACATGAACCCCGTATTCTCTGGCCATTTCAATGGTCTTTTTGGAATCCTCTCTCGGCGGGTCAAATAGTGAAATAATGCCAAGAAAGCTCCAATCATGTTTATCCCCCTTCTTTACTCCTACCCCCAGGGCGCGGTAACCCTGCGCCGCAAAGGCGTTTACGGCCTTGTCAGCCTTCTTTAAATCATCCCCGCTTAGATTGGCCATTTCCATTATCACCTGCGGTGCCCCTTTGGTGACCAGAAAGGTGTCACCCTGGGGGCCGCGGACAGTTGCCTCAGTACGTTTGTGAACCGGGTCAAAGGGGACAAATTTTGACTGCTGAAATGAGGCCAACAGTTCATTATCAGTCAATCCCTGGATAACCGCGCTGTCGATGGCATCCCGGTCTTCTTCCCGTGAGGCGAGAGAGGCCATCAGCAGTACTTCCTGGGGATCGGCGGCCTCAAATGTTTCTATATCGCCCAGCGTCAGTTTGTTCTGGGTAAGGGTTCCGGTTTTATCCGAGCAGATAATGTCCATGCTGGCCATTTCCTCAATGGATTCCAGCCGGGTGACGATAGCCTTCTTCTTAGACAGGAGCATGGCGCCCACCGCCATGGTCATGGAGAGGACTGCCGGCATGGCCACCGGTATAGAGGCCACCGTTAAAATCAGGGCAAACTGTACCAGATCTAACCAGGGGGTATGGCGGTGGAGCTGAACCAGCACCAGGATGGCAACCAGAGTCAGACTGACATAAATGAGATAGTTGCCGATGTTGAGAACGGCCTTTTGGAAATGGGATACGTTTTTTGCCTGTTCCACCAACCCCGCGGTCTTGCCGAATCGAGTGTTTTTCCCGGTGGCAGTCACTTCGGCCAAAACTTCACCCTGTTTGACAATAGTACCGGACAGGACATCTTCACCCTGCTTTTTGGTGACCGGCAGTGATTCGCCGGTGAGGGCTGACTGGTCAACACTGATATAATCACCCTCCACCAGCCTGGCATCAGCCGGGACAACATCTCCTAAACGAATGCGGATAATATCACCCGGAACCAAGTCGGAGGCATTAATCACCAACCATTTACCGTCACGCAAGACCCGCGCCTTCTGGGCAAGTTCCTTTTTAAGCGCCTCAACCGCGTTACCGGCAGTAAATTCCTGCCAGAACCCCACCCCGGCATTAAAGAGCAGCAGGGCCATAATAATATAAAAATCCATCCAGTGCCGGACGGCCGCGGACAGTATGGCCGCTACTTCAATCATCCAGGGGATGGGGCCCCAGAAATAACCAAACAACAGTCTGAGCAGAGAAACCTTCTTGGTCACCAGGGCGTTGGGCCCGTATTGTTGCAGGCGCTGAGCCGCTTCTTCTGAACTTAGCCCTGTGTACTGTCTGTCAGATGAGATAGCTGGTTGTGATTCCGTCATGATAACAACCTCTATTGTTTGGTTATGTCCGCTTAGAATTTGGGGGCTTAAACAGTTGCAACACTTCTACATTTGCTTATTTCCTGGCCTTGAATGGATGGAAGGTGAGTACCGGACAGGGTGCGGTATCAAGTACTTTTTTTGCCGTGCTGCCCATCAGAAGCTCTTCCAAACCCCTGACTCCGCGGGCTCCGATAATAATCATCTCAGCATCTTCCTTAACGGCGAAATCTACGATCTCCTTGGCCACATTGCCAATGATTACTTTACCGGAAACGCCGCATTTGAGGTCTTGGTAATTCTCCACAAGACTCGCGATCTTCTCTTCAGCCTTCTCTTTCAGGTCACTTGTAATTACAGAAAAAGACGGGTGAACAAGTAACATGTCATAGCCGTGAAAGTCATTAACCACGTGTAAGAAAAGAACCTTAGCACCCATTTTATCCGCTATGGAAACAGCATATCTTACTACTTTGTCCGTGGTGCTTGTAAAGTCGACGGGAACAACAACCTTGCTTATTTTATCCATTATCTTCGAGTCCTCTTTTAGGGTTAAGGGGAAAGGATAACGGCAAGAAAGAACGCTCTCCTGCCGTTGCCGTAAGTCGCTAACTATGTGATATACATCACCTGTACTCTTGTCAATGGTTATATCTACAGCTGACTATTCGCTTACCTGAAACGCTTACAGTTAGGTGGTTATATAAAGTTGGGTGTGGTTAATTGATGGCTTACCATAAAGTCACCTGCCAAGGCTGTCGACCTTGCCGCGGCTTTTATGTTTCGCTGTGTCTCAAGGATCGGGCAGGAATATTATTACAAAGGAAAAAGCAGGAAGGAATACCAGCAATGGATTAGCCGGGATTTTATCTATGAAAGAATTAAACTGAAAGTAAGCACTCCATGAACCCCCTGCTGCACGCACTTGAGTCCCCCGCGACGGGGGGTATAATTAGGGAACTCAAGCGCGCACATCAGGACGCCCCTGAAACGCTTATACCTCATCAGAGGGGGTTTATTAATCGTCCCCTCTAACAGCCGAAGTCTTCTTCGTCATCAGCTTTGGGTGGTACCGACGGTGTAGAACCAGCGCCGGGTAAAGCATCTTTTTGCAGCCATTTCCGGTAGGCGTGATAACCGCCCTGTAGAGTATAGGCATTGGTGTATCCCAATTCACGTAAGACTACCAGTACATGATTGGCCCGATGCTGACTGCGGCATATAATGAGAATCACCTTGTCACTTCCGGCTCCAGGCAGCCAGGCAAGATGACGCAGAACCTGCCTGAAAGGGATATTTAAGGCTCCGGCAATATGGCTCTTGACAAATTCCTCCGGCTGCCTGACATCAAGCAGGAAGTATTTGCGAATTCCCTCTTTTTGATAATCACGGCCAAAGACCGCCACCGGCACCCGGTAACGATTCTTCGGCACTCCGCTCAAATAATCATCGCCGGCTTGGGCCAGCACCGCCAGCCGGTATTTATGCCAAAGTACGGGAGAGACCTTATGTCCCGATTCCGTTATCGCCTGCCGCAATATAGCCGCTGACTGTTTATAATTCGCCAGCCTGAAGGCCTTATCGGCCCGACTTATCAGCTGATTAGCCGTACTCTCTGCCGACGAGCGTGGAGAGGCCGACCAGGCATTACCACCGGTAAATAATAAAACACTTATAAATATCGCCGCTAAACAGGATAATCGCTTCACAGTATCCACCTCCGCCATACCCATCCGCCCGCGGCCTGAACCGCTGAAATAAGAACAGACCGCGAGCCTTGTTGCTGACCTCTAAGCCTTAATCACATCAACAAAGGAGTCATAGAACGAGCAGGAACCACCTATGGGATCGGACAGGCACATATTTTTGACCTTAGAATCAACGGCCATTACCGGGTTGGGACATATACCGGTGGCCCGCCTGGCATCACCCTTAATCAGGCTGCCATCGACGTTGACATCACTTGAACCATAGGCCCAATGTCCAAAGCTCCATGAGGCGCAAATCGTCCCCGGTCTGATTCCCTCCACCACATTAACCTTACCCACCACATCCTTGACGGTGCTTGAAGTTATAGGCACAGTACCATTAGGATTATCAGGGCTGATCAGCCGTACCCGGTCACCGGTTTTAAGGTTTAAACGCCGGGCATCCACCGTATTCATCCAGACATAATTTTCCCCGGCCTCGGCCGACATCGTCCAATAATCGCTGATGGTACGGGATTGACCGCCCAGAATATGCTTATAGGTGAAGAGGTGGAAGGGATAACGGCTGCCGAAGGTCACCTCCCGGCCGGCGGCATTTTGCACCGCCTGGACAATGGGCATACCGGGCAGATGTTTACCGGTCATGCAATGCTTGCCAAGCGCCACGTCCTCGGCAAAGATGTGGAATTGACTTTTGAATTGATGCCGCATGTACTTACCCTTATAGGCCTCCGCGGCAGCTTCAAAACGGCCGCCACGATTTAAAACGGTAACCGTCCGCCGCCAGAGGTCTTCATCGTTACCCAGGGCCTTCTGCCAATATGATTTATCATATACAGCCTTGCTGAGATGGCGGCGAGCATCACGAAAGGTCTTCATCTCCGCGGCTGATGCTGCCCGCACCTTATCCTTACCACCCTTATCGCCATAGGCCATATTGGCCGCCATTTTCAAGAAAAAATCTTCCCGGGCATTAAAATCCAACCCCGGCCCAAAACCATTCTTGCCCATACCTGACAGCTGCAGCTTCTCGGCAATAGCCAGCATTAGAGATTCCATGGAAATTGGCTGTAAGCGCCCGAATACCGTACATTTTTCGACCATGGACTCAACCGTGGGCTGCCGCAGCTTGCTGGTCTCAGTGGCAATATTTGGAGCCGCGTGCGGCGTTCCCCAACGCTCCCAGATGGCAGTATCGGGAAAGATATAATCACAATACATGGAGCTTTCGCCAATCACTATATCATCGGCAAAGAGAAGCGGAATTTTTTTGGTATCCCGGAGAATCTCCAGGGTGGAGTTGGCCCCCGGCACCGAAAGCCCCGGCGTTCCCATATGGAGATAGAGGGCCTTTATGGGATAGGGATAACCATCCGCCGCACTGGGAATTACCTCCTGATAGACACTACCGGTGTAGGGATACCAGGTGCGTCTGGCCGGGTAGCCATATTTCAGGAAGAGGCTGCAATCCTCATAATGCTTGCTTTCCCGGCTTAGTTTAACCCCGAAATGGCCAAGTTTGTCCGGGTGGAGCTTAGAGAGATGAAAAGGCCCATGCTTACTGCCGTCTTCATGCCAATGGCCGCCGCCCTTGGTCAGACCGCCCTTCCAGTCACCATTGCCAATCAGGAGATTCAGGGTGAGAATCGCCCGGCCATTATGATAACCATTGGTATGCTGCACCGGGCCGCGGTACATATCCGCCACCGCCTGGCGGCCGTAACTGGTAAATTCCCTTGCCACCTCAATCACCTGCTGAACAGGAAGACCGCACTCCCCGGCCCATTGTTCAACGGTTTTTTCGCTGACCAGATCACGTAATACCGCGAAGACGGTTTTGTACTTCATCCCATTGATTTCACCCTCGGCCAGCAGATCACCAATCACCGGCTTATCATTCTTTTTATAGGGCTCAATGGCCACGAGTCTGCCGTTAACGCTGGTGAGAAGATGATGCTCGGCGTTAATGGCGGCGTCATCGCTGCGCAGGAATTTCAAGGCGGTTTTACCGTCCTTATCAAGCATAACAAGATGACTGGCATCGCACCAGGTGGTATCACCATTCAGCTTGGCGGCGCTGCGGTTGGCGGCCCTTAAATAGGCCTCATTATAGGTTTTATGATCAATAATCCAGCGGGCAATACCAAAGGCCAGAGCCGCGTCCCGGCCCGGTTTAACCGGCAGCCAGAAATTGGCCTTGGCCGCCGTATGACTACAGCGCGGATCAACCACGGCGACCTTCAGGCCATAGCGAGCCTGAGCGTTGGTAATATATGACGACCAGTTAGTAGGCCCAAAATTGGCCTCAAAGGGACTGGTACCGAAAAAGATGACAAATTTACAGTTAGGGACATCCGGCTTAAAATGATCCGGGCCGTTTTTGTATTTCTCAAAGACCTCTTTCAGGCCGGGATTATATTTACCGCCGATATAGGTAGAGCCAAATTTTTTGGTGGCAATATGATGGGACTGCTCACATACCGTAGTGTGTTCAAACCAGTTTTCAGAGCCAAAGGAATCACCAACAAAGCGTTTGGTAAACTCCTTACGACCATGTTCGATACGGCCGGCCAAAAAAACAAACTGATTATTTTTAGGGCCCAGGTCAGGGAAATTCGGATCAATAAGTTTGTCAATATGGGCCCGGTGCACGGCCTGATACTCCGCGGCGCTCATCGCGCCCACCGCCACCTTTTTGGCATCGTCCTTTAAAGCCTTCATCAGCTTGGGATCACGTACCGCCATAATATCCTTCAGACCTTCAACCTGCCCCTCGCCAAAGAGATTGCCGCCGTTAACGATCTCACTGACGGCCTTATCAAAATCAATGGTTATCCATTTACTGTCTCCTCTCCTGCTGCCCGGTTTACGTTTTAAGACCTTCCTGATCCGGTAAGGATCGTACATGGTCTGCACTCCGGCCTGGCCCTTAGGGCAAAGACGACCGTCATATAGTACCGCTTTGTCGGGCGAGGTGTCATAAGCCAGGTGCGGATGCATATTGACCGGACTATAAGGGTTACCATCCACCTTTACCATAGTGCCGTTAAAGACCTTTACCTTAATGGTACAGGCGGTATGGCATTGCAGGCAACAGCTGTAGATTACCGTATCCGCCTTGTCAAAGGGATAGGCGTTAGTGACAAAACTATTGGCCGCTCTGGCCTTGTCATTGGTGAACATCCCTAAACCAGGCAGCTGGCTGACAGCCAGCACCCCGCCGAAGAAGGCGCTGCTTTTCAGAAAACTGCGGCGGTTCATGGCCATTTTTTGGCCATCAATCTCAATATTATCCATAACTCTCTCAATCTTTTTGGTTTTTGGGTTTTTTTGGTTTTTTGTTTTTTTTGCGAGACTCATCAGGCCACCTCCCTATGTTCCGACTTGACTATGGGCAATAATTTTTCACCAATCAGAAAGAGCAGAACCGCAAATGAGGTAACCCAGATTGATACCAGCCACTCCATAGCCGTGGGTAGGTAGGTGTATTTCAGACCAGGGCCGCCAAAGGCATATTGCAGACCGGGGATCTCAGGGTTAATCTGGGCCGGAATAACAATATTAAAACGGACGGCGATAAAGGTTACGGCCACCAGCAGACAGGCAAAGGCAATGGCACCGCCCGCCGGTTTATCAGGCCGCCCCTTGGGCACAGCCTTGGCGAAGAGGATTATCACCGGAATAACCACCCCGAAGAGGAAGTGAACTATCCAGAAGACATACCAGAAGTGACCATGCAGGATGGCCTCCAGGGGCAGACGCTCAGCCGGAGCCACAGAGTAAAGACCGATGAGAAATTCGGAGATTTCCAGAAGAAAATCAAAGAGTACCAGAGCCAGAACGATCTGGCCCAGAAACTTCATAATATCATTTAATTTTTCCTTACTCTCATCCGGCCCCCATATATAGACCACCGCCGTAAGCAAGGCGCCGCCAGAGGCCAGGGCACCAATGAGAAAGGTAATGGGCATAAGCGGCGTATTCCAATGCGGCCGCGCCTGGATTACACCGAAAAGGGCACCAACCCCGCCGTGAAAGGCAATGGCCAGGGGCACCCCTATTATGCCCAACACCCGCAGTTTAGCGTGATCCGCGGCCCTGGCCGCCGCCGAATCGTCGGTGGAGCCAAAGGACAACAGACGGGCCAGGGCTTTAGAGCCGCCGCGGCCGGTCTTGGCCGTTTCCACGAGATCGCCGCGCAACGCGAACCACAGTTCAATTATAATTATGCCAAAATAGGAGGAGTAGAGAATACCCATCCATGACATCATGGAGTCCAGATTCATGTGAAGAAGGACATTGCCGACCCTGGCCATATGCCCCAGATCCATCCAGATGGAGAGGAGCGCCGCAATCAGACAGCCAAAAGCCGTGAACAGGGCCAGTTTGCCGATCTTTTCCAGCTTCTCGATCCGGGCCACATAGACCAGGGTGGAGAGCAGAAAGGAACCAGCCGACAAACCGATAAAATAGATATAAAATGCCACCCATAATCCCCAGGGGATATAGGAGCCATAATCGGCCAGACGATCACCGGTGGTAATCCGCAGAAACATACCGTAAAGCCCGACGCCAAAGCCAATTACGGCAAGGACCCAGACCAATATTTTAATTGTACTTTTCATTCATTCTCCCTCCCCTTTAAACGAGATAAGTAGTTGTGGGCTTAGTGCCTTCTTCTTCTTTAAGCTTCCGAGCCCGCGGTGAACCAAGCAGCTTGGCGACCAGGCTCTTTGGATCATTTCTATCCCCAAAATAGGTGGCATCACCGATACAGGTAGTTACACAGGCCGGTAATATGCCCTTTTCCACCCGATGGATACAGTAGGTGCATTTCCGGGCGTTACCAATGGGAGAACTTTCGCGATTCTTACGGGGCCACTCCTTGCCATATTCAAAACTGGGCTCCTTTTCGTAGTCCATAATCTCCGGCGTACCATCGGTATAGAAAAAGCCCTTATCAAAGGTTCTGGCCGAATATGGGCAGGCGCCGATACAGTACCGGCAGCCGATACAGCGGTTATAATTAATTTCAACAATGCCATCGGGCCGCTTCCAGGTCGCGTGGGCCGGGCAAACCTTAACGCAGGGCGGATCATCACACTGCATACAGGGCCGCGGCAGGAAGGACTTACGGACATTGGGATATTTGCCGACCTCTTCCTCGATTACCGGCCGGTAAACCACCCCCGGCGGCAGATGATTCTCCGCCACGCAGGCCGTGGTACAGGCCGTACATCCCACACATTTGGCCTGGTCGATAACCATGGCCCAATGCCTTTTGTTCATGGGTTTTTTCAGGGCTCGCTGCAGATCATCCATCATCTGCTGCCTGATTTCATGTCGTTCAACATCAATAAGAGCCATTTATTCTCCTCCGGTGTTTTAAATAAACGCGGTTATACCGCCCTCTTTTGTCTTAAACTTGGCAATCAAGGAGGAGATATTGCACAGAGTATACCAACTAATTATATGGCGTATTCAGGGGGCTGAACGAGGATAGGGCGAGGAGGATTGTCGAAATTATAGACAGAGGATGTCTATTTTTTAAGCAATATCTTTTTACGCAGGGTCATACGATTAATACCGAGGAGTTCCGCCGCCCGTACCTGATTACCTTGGGTGAGCGAAAGTGCCTTATCAATCATCATGGTTTCCATTTCAGCAAGCAATTGATGATAGGGACGGGATTCACCCTGGGCCACAAGTTTATCAATTCGCTGGTTGAGGGCCATGGTAAAATCTGAAGCAACGGGTTCGTGATCTTCTATGAGACAGTCAGCCCGGTCAATAACTCCGGTTTTAGTCAGGATGACGGCCCGGCGGATAACATTCTCCAATTGCCGGATATTTCCGGGCCAATCATAATTACTCAGAAGATCTAAGGCCTCGGCCCCTATGCCGGTCACCGGCGGCGACACATTAGAGCCGAAACGTCTGATAAAATAAGTTACTAATGGCGGCAAATCAGCAAGCCGCTCCCGCAGAGGAGGGATTTGGAGATCAAAAACATTTATCCGGTGCAGTAAATCCCCTCGAAAGGTACCGTGCCGCACCATTTCACTTAGATTCCGATTAGTGGCGGCAATAATCCGGACATCGGTGAGTAAGGGGCGGCCGCCACCGAGACGTTCAAAGGTACCTTCCTGCACCACCCGGAGAATCTTGGCCTGGGCCGGCAGAGATAATTCGCCGATCTCATCCAGAAAGATGGTGCCGCCGTCACATTGCTCAAAGCGGCCGACACGCTGCTTACCGGCCCCGGTAAAGGCCCCCGGCTCATAGCCGAACAATTCACTCTCGACCAGGGTATCAGGCAGCGCGGCGCAGTTCACTACCATCAAGCCCTGCTGATGATGACCGCTATACTGATAAATGGCCCGGGCGGCCAGTTCCTTTCCCACCCCGGTCTCACCGGTAATCAGTACCGGCAGATCAGCCGCCGCCACCAGACCGATTTGTTTACAGACCTCAAGCATTACCGAACTGGTTCCGACAATGAATTCGTCCGTCAGGGGCAAATCCCGGGCCTCGGGCTTACATTCACTGCGCAGCGTCCCCCTGACCCTTACCGCCGCTTCCGCCTTGTCTATAACCAGACGCAGATCATCATTGTCAAAGGGTTTAACGATATAATCAAAGGCACCTTCCTGCATGGCCCGCATGGCAGTGGCCGAATCGGCGTAGGCGGTCATCATGATAACCGGCAGGGCCGGTCTCTGCTTATGAAGACGTTTAAGGGCCGTCAGACCGTCCAACCTGGGCATACGGATGTCCATCAGCACAATATCCGGCCCAGCGGATTCCACCGCCTCCAGACCCTGGACACCATCTTCGGCGGTTATAATATCGTAAACGTCGCCAAAGGTGCGTTGAAAGGCGTAACGTACCGACTTCTCGTCATCAACAATGAGCAGCTTGGTCATAGGGCAGGGTTAGAGTAAGGGTTGTACCTTGATTAAGGTGGGATTCAATGTCGAGCCGGCCCCCGTGCTGACGGGCAATATTCCAGGCTACGGCCAGTCCCATACCGGTTCCCTCTTCCTTGGTGGTGAAGAAAGGATCAAAGATATATTTAAGATTTTTCGGACTGATGCCGCAGCCGCTGTCGGTAATCAGGCAATGCAGTTCAGCGCCGGAGATTATGGTAGCAATAGTCAGGGTTCCACCATGGGGCATCGCCTGCACAGCGTTTAAAATACCATTTATAAATATCTGCTTAATGGAGGCGCTGTCAAGCTCTAAAGGGGCGAGGCGCGGATTCAGTTCAGTCTCAAGGTGGACAGCCGCCTTCTCAATTTTGCCTCTCGTCAGGGCGATAACATCAAGCAGCAGTTTATTTATATCCGTCGGCGAGCGGCTTAAAGCCGCTGGTCTCGCTGCCTGTAGAAAACGACTTACCGTGAGGTCAATACGATTTAATTCCTCAATAATTACTTCGAGATCACGCTCGTCGAGAGGCTCCTTTTCCTCACTTACACGCTGCATAAGCATCTTAATCGAGGTAAGAGGATTCTTTATTTCATGGGCCAGGCCGGCGGAAAATTCTCCGAGGGCGTAAAGCTTCTCGGTGCGAACCAGATTAGCCTGGGCCTTTTTAAGCTTGGCGATGAGCTCATTAAGATGCTGAACCATACGGTTAAAGGTCAGGGCCAGTTCTCTGATCTCCCCCACCCCGGTCACGGTAATTTTAGTCTCCAGCTCACCCTCTTCTCCAAGACGACGAGCGGCATTATTAAGCAGCAATACCGGTCGAATAAGCACACGGGCAAACCACAGACTGACCAGAATACCGAGGAAGGCGATTATAGAGGTGGCAATCCACACCTTATGATGCGCGGTTTTCAGGGTGTCAGCCAGGGGACGCACGGAAATACCGAGACGCAGATAACCAATAATCCCTATCCTCGGGGTGGAAATAGGCATTAGAAAATCAGCCGGCCCCTTCAGCCTCCCGGTCGGTGTTTTAATATCCCGCAGGAAGACCGGCCGAGCCGCGAGAATACGCGGCAGAGCCGGTATTCTCGCGGCATACGAGGCCTGCCTGCCTGTAAGGAGCAGGCTGCCGTCTTTATCGTAAATACTGCCGTAAATCAGGATAGAGTCATGAGCATCGAGATATGACTTTAGTAGTGAATGGAGGGCGAATTTCTCCTCATAGAGCATGGGCTCAATCACCTGCCGAACCATGATCTCACCCAGCTGCTTGGTTCTGACCCGCAGATCTCTCACCATGGTGTTCTTTTCATCACGCAGAATAAGCGAAGCCACCGTAAGTGCCGTAATCATAATAACCACTACAATTGATAACGACAGACGCAGAGCAACCCTGTTATACCAAGGGACACTCATGGGTGGATTTTCCGGCCCCTTATTTCTCACTTAAGTTCCTTATTTAACAGGAAGGCGGAATGATAAAGGGCGGGGTCAGGCAAAATAAAACGATCCATGGACAATTTTTTCAAGACCTTGCGGCCGGCGGCATTTTTATCCATATTGAGCATGACCTTCAGCAGTTTATAACGGAATGCCCGGTCAATGTCAGGTGCCACCACCACCGGCGGCATGCCTAATTTTTCTGATTTTTCAATCACTTTCAGTTTGTTGACATTGGGATCATGTGCTGCCCGCAGGGCATCAAAAATCAGGCTGTCCACCGCCGCGCCGTCAGCAATGCCGGTGGCCACCGCCTCAATGGACTTATCGTGACTTTCGGTGAAAAACACATGACTGAAAAACTCCTTTTGGCAGTATCCCAACCGTCTTATGCAGGCGGCAGGATAGATATAGCCCGACAGCGACAGGGGATCGGCATAAGCAAAAACCCGGCCCTTCAGATCCGCCAGAGATTTAGCCGGAGATTTTTTAGATACCACAATATAAGAACGATAATAACTGCGGCCTTTAACAACCGGCACCACAAGGAGTTCCAGGCCAAAATCACGGCGGCCGGCAATATAACCGCCGGTACAGGTAAAGGCCATCTGAATCCGGGACTGAGCCAGCAAATCATTAATCTCCGCATAGGTACGCCGTTGTTTCAACTGTACGGGGCGCCCCAGCTTGGTCGAGAGATAGCTTTCCAGCTCAGAGAAATGGGCCAGGGTACGGGCCGGAGAGGCCATGGCCGAAACCGCAAAGCAGAAGGGCTTGGGCGGCGGCTTGAGGGATGCGGTTCGCGCCCGCGGCGCGGCGCAAAGAAGAAACAGTATAAGACCGGCCAACAAAATGACAGCTTTGGTTTTTCGCAGGGGTATGAATACGGGCATTATTGTCTCGCTGGTTAGGAGGAATAGATACCTCCGGGGAATAGTCCTTCATAATGTATATCAGCTATCGGCGGTAGACAATCTACATTACTTTTTTGGTGAAAAAATCATAGAACATTTCTTTTTCTTCTTCTGAGAGAATATCATTTTTTATGCTTTTAGCAATCCTTCGCTCAGAGCTACGCCTTTCACCCCGGCGCCTGGTACCCCGACGTTTTATATTACCTCTTCTTTCGTCCTGTCTCCTCCCTGCTGTTCTCTTGCTGTTAATCAATAAATAATAAAGCTCAAATTCACGCCGGTCTTTCCGGCGCCTTTCCTGCTGCCTTCGATCTTTACTGCGCCGCTCTTCTAAACAGCGCCTTTCCTGTTGTCTTCTCTGAATTGTTCTCATAACGATTACCATCTTTGTACGCACTCCATGAATACCCTGAAAGGCTTACATCTCAGGGCATTGCCGACCATGGGAGTGTAGTTTATTGATTATTCACCCATTTTTCAACCAGTCACTACTTAAAATATAATGCAATTAATATACCGTTCAACCCAAAAACTACCTCCGGAACCACAGCCACAAAAAACCACCCATCAGGCCTTGGTGAATTTTATCTTGAATATTCACATTATTAGCAATAAACTAAACATGTAACATCCATATTAGGCCCCGCAAGTACAACGAAACAAAAAAGTCACGGCAAGACGCTGAAACTGAGCTCCGGCCCCCTATTTCTTAAACTAAACACAAAATAATGCGCTGCTCTTATGCGTTTTAGCGACAAACTCACCAAAATACGTTTACCCAGCTGTCAGTTCCAGATCATGGTGGAGCATTGTCGACGCAAATTAGAGGGCCGTTACCTTGAGCATGAAATTGAGGAGCCCAAAGCCTTCGGCATTCTGGGAGGCCGGGTTGATAATCAGCTTCTGACCATCACCCAGACCATTCCTCTCCTGAAAAACGCCCGCCGACAGTTAGACAAATCCTTTATGGACGATACCATGGCGGCTCACGCCGTACCCTCAGAGACCCCGCTCCAGCAGAGAGGCTGGGTTGCCGATCCCGGCGAAATCGACTCGGCTCTAAGCGTCTTACAGGGCAAAGGAATGCGGATGGTGGGAACCTACCATATGCACCGCCTGGCCTGGAATCATGATAAAATCCGTGACACCCCCACCGAGTTAGATACTGTTCTCGGCCGCCAAAGCCGGATGTTTATGTTTATTATCTCCATGGTTAACCCTGATAAACCGCTGATCAGGGCCTTTTTTGAGGGAATCGCCACTCAAGAACTGCCAGTAATTATAGATAAATCTCATCCGCCAGGCTTGTAGTCCAGGCATAGCACATAAATATTCCTGAACCAAAATGTTTATCCAAAATCTCATCGTTCTCATCCTCATTTTCTGCCTGCCGTCTATCTCGACAGCCACAGCCGTTGATGGTATTGTCTTGAGTCATAACGGCCCGGTATCCGATGTTAGGGTCATGGCCTATCACAGCGCCATGGACATGATTAAGGGGCAGGCGGCTGTCATCGCCCGGCAAACCAAAAAGCCGGGTGAGTATCATTTTGATCTGCCGGCGGGTAAATATTTCTTTACCGCCCGGGACTCAAAGAATCAGCTTTACGCCTATCATGGTCGTAATCCCATCGAGATACACGGCCCCAGGCAGTGGCTGCCGCTTTTCGCCCTACCAGCAAGACCGGCCCGCTGTAAAGCCGGATTTCAGGGCCTTGGCGGTCAGGTTATATATAAGGGGAAGGTATTGCGGCAGGGCAGCGTTTCGGTGTACAACACCGGGGACGTACCATATAGAGGCATGGGGGTGCTGACCAATACCATTGGCCATGACGGCCGCTTCTGGTTCAACCTGGAGCCCGGCCAATATATGCTCTTTGCCCGTCAGCGTCACGACTCTTCGACCATGGGGCCTTTAAAACGGGGTGATTTATTCTGCTTCTCGGCCGCCTCCCCGATAACAATCAAACCCGCCGCGGATTGTCAGGTCGATCTGTACTGTTATCCCCGTGATGACATTGATTCTTTTTTAAATGCCAAGGCCCTTGACCCCAGGGCGGGTCATGAACGTCAGCGCCGCCGTGACTCCCTTGAGGCTACAACTGTCACAATCCCCGGCCACCAGGTTAAAGGCCGGGACTTCGCCATTATTGCCGGCCGGATTACCAATCTTGCCAACCTCCCGGTTGGCGGTCTGTTCATCTCGGCCTATAGCGCTGACGACCAGCGACTCTTTGAAATGTATATTGTCCGCTTTAAATCAAAATACATGACCCGCAGCAACAATCAGGGCCTTTTCCGTCTGGAACTGCCGGCAGGTTCTTACTATCTCGTGGCCCGGCAACATATGGGCGAGGCCCCGGTTTCCGGCGAGTATTACGGCCTCTATGAAGGCGACAGCAACCATAGTATTAAGGTTAAAGGCGGTGAGTTTCTAACCGGTATCCAGCTCAAGGTCAGTCATATAATGCCATGAAAATCACCCAGAAGATATTTACTTTAATCCTGTTTTTATTATTACCGCTTAACGCCTCAGGGATGCCGGGCGCGGAGATCGGCAATATGGTAATCAGCCGGGATACCACCTGGTCCGGACGGATTATAATCAAGGGCGTAGTGGTGGTGGGCCGGGGCGTTACCCTCTCCATATCCCCAGGCAGCACAATTGCCTTCCACCGTCTTGACCAAAATAACGATGGAGTGGGCGACGGCGAAATCAGGGTTCTGGGCCGTTTGCTGGCTCGGGGGTCAGCAGCCAAACCCATCACCTTTTGTTCCGCGGAGTCTAACCCCCGGCCGCGAGACTGGTCTTATGTTCTGCTGTTTACTTCCGGCCAGAAAAGCGTTATTGATTATTGCCGCTTTCAATACGCCTTCAGCGGCCTACAGGTACATTTTTCCACCGCGACGGTGACAAACTGCTTTTTTGTCAACAATAACGAGGGATTACGCTTTGGACGGGCTAAGCTCAAGATCGACCATAATGAATTCAGAGATAACAATATTGGTATCCGCTTCACCCGCATGGAAGGGCCGGCTGAAATAAAATTCAACAATATAAGCCACAATCATGTGGGTATTTTTCTGGTACCTTCAGGGCAGAATATTGTCAATTTTTTTGATCCCGGTCATAGCGGCCGGCCCTGGAATAAAGGGCATCTTGAAATCGTCAACAATAACATCTATGCCAATGATGATTATAATTTAAAATTAGGTGCCAAACAGAAGTGGAACCTGAAGATAAGCGGCAACTGGTGGGGCGGGGATGAACTCAAGATTATACGAGCCGGAATATTTGACCACCAACGTGATCCAGACCTCGGCAAAGCCCTTATCACCCCTCTGGCAGCCGCTAAAATTATCGGGGCGGGAATAAAAAAATACGCGCCGCCAAGACCATGAACCAAAAAGACACCCCATCCCTGATAATTGAATACCTTGATCCTCTGGAGCAATTTCACGGCTGGTTAGTGATTGATGACCTAAATTTCCCCATGGCGGCTGGAGGTATGCGGGTGCAAAAGGGGCTGACCCAGGATCATCTTGTTAAAATGGCCCATAACATGACGATGAAGATGCGGATTATCGGCCTCCCCATCGGCGGGGCAAAATGCGGCATTGATTATGACCCCGCCGCCCCCGGCAAGACTCAGGCCATGAGCCGCTTCATGGCCGCCATTAAGCCCTATATTGAACACTGCTATTCCATGGGCCCTGATCTCAATACCAGCATGGCGGAATTAGAAGAAATCGCCGCCGACTTAGATATTCCCTCCGTCAAAATGGCCATCGCCCAGGCCCAGGACATGAATCTACCGGACTTTCTTAAACGCTGCGAGGTACTGAATCAAGAGGCCCTGCCAGGTTGGTCATTAGGGCGGATCAGGGCTGGATACGGGGTGGGCGGGGCAGTCCTGGCCGTTTTGGATGACCTGAAAATCCCTTACCCCAGGGCCACAACCGCGGTACAGGGTTTTGGCACCCTGGCCCGCGCCGCTATTGCCACCCTCCTGGCTGCCGGGGTTAAGATCCGGGCGGTGGCGGATGTTCATCAATGCCTGCGGGCCGAGGATGGCTTTGAGCTTAACACAGCGGCTCTCCTCAACCATCCCGGCACCACATTACCCCCTGATTTTACCGGCCCGGGAATAAGCAGACTGCCCCGAACGGCCATTTATGACACCCCCTGCGATATCATTATTCCGGCCGCCATTGAAAACGCCGTTACCAGCGCCAACGCCTTTAATATTCAGGCAAAAGCCGTGGTGCCGGGAGCCAACCTGGCCGTAACCGAGGCGGCGGATGCCATCCTCTTTCAGCGCCGGATTCCCTGCCTGCCCTCTTTCCTGGCGGGCTGCGGCGGCTCATTATCCATGAACGGCCTCTTCGCGCCCGACAAGACACCCAGCGCGGCAGCGGTGCTGGCCTACATGAACGAGACCATGGGCAGAATAGTACGGGAGACCATCAGTATCGGCCGACGCTTAAATATTTCCTTAAGCGCCGCGGCCTGTCAATATTGTGAACATATAAAACGGAGTGGTAAACCTTATCAGTTGGAGCCAAAGTAAGGGGGCTCATTACAGCCCTGAAGCGTGTGAAAAAATGGCAATTCATCCCTTTGATTTTAAATTACAGGCCGATGTATTCTCCACCCCAGAGGGGCGGGATATATTCGCGGAGACCAGCCGTATCCAGAACTGGCTGGATTTTGAGGCCGCGTTGGCCCTCAGCCAGGCCGAGCTTGGAATTATTCCCGCCGCGGCAGCCGAAATAATTCAGGACAACGCCCGGCTTAGCCGCCTTGACGAGGCAGCCATTGCCGAGGAATATACCCGCAACCGCAATTCTCTTATGCCGGTTATCAAGGCCCTGCGCCAGGCCTGCGGTTCAGCCGGGGAATTTGTCCATTATGGTGCCACCACCCAGGATGTCATTGACAGCGGCCAGATAATCGCCCTTAAACAGGTTCTCAAAATAATTAAAAACAATCTGCTTCAGATTGAAGATTTACTCATTAATATGGCCCAGCGCTACCGCAATCAGGCGATGATCGGCCGCACTCACAGCCAACAGGCTGTCCCCATCACCTTCGGGCTGAAGACCGCGGTCTGGCTCAGCGAGTTAGGGCGCCATTGCCTCCGCCTCGAAGAACTAAAACCCCGTCTGCTTAAAGGCCAGTTAAGCGGCGCGGTGGGAACGATGGCCGCCCTGAGCGAACAGGGGCGTGAGGTGGCACGCCTGACCATGGACAGATTAGGTCTTGGAGTCAGCACCGTCTCCTGGCATACATCACGCGACAATATAGCCGAGGCCGGTTGTTTTTTTGCCATGCTCAGCGCCACTGCCGCCAAAATCGCCAATGAAATATTTCAACTTGGCAAGACCGAGATTATGGAGTTGCGAGAGTCTCCCCCCAACGGCAAATCCGCCGGCAGCAGTACCATGCCCCATAAACGCAACCCGGTAATCTGTGAACGGATTGCCGCTATGAACAGTCACATACGCTCTCTGAACGGGGTTATTTTGGAGGCCATGATCCACGAAGATGAGCGCGATCCCCGTGCCCTGTGGTCGGAATGGCTGGCGGTACCCCAAATAGCCGTTTACACCCTGACTTCCCTTCAATACCTGCAGGAGGTGCTGAGCAACTTAGAGGTCAACCCGGATGCCATGCGCCAAAACCTCCTGAGCCACAAAGAAATGATTCTCTC
>DRPV01000159.1 GCA_011330685.1 Desulfobacterales bacterium | reverse complement strand
GGCGCTCTAGGGGCGGGGTGCCGTCTGCCAGCGGCGAGACATAGGTGACAAGATCTCCGTTGCGACGTATCAGCAGGGCCTCGTCGGAATGGGTTACCACCGAGCCCGAAGTCAGCAGCGGGAAGAGTGATTCGGCGGCATTTTTAAGGCCCACAAGCACGGCGATTACCTGTTTGCCGCCGCTGGGCATCTGTAAGGCGAAAACAGGGGTTAGAAAGCCCACCAGTACATGGCCGCCGTTGCTTTTAAATACCCCGTACAGACGTTGCCGACCGCTTTTAATAACCTTGGTCACTGCCTGGCGTAAACCGTTATTCAGGGCCGGCATCCCCCTCGTGGTGGTAATGACGGCTGCTCCGGGGCCGATTAGGCTCAGACCGGCATTGGCCTCAAAGGCGATATTGGCCGGAACCAGCGGCCCGGTTTGCGAGTTATCCGCGAAGCCGTCCCGCTCGGCGGTGACTCGGATGAGATTGCGCAGATATGAAAGCTGGGCTGGTTCCATCCCACTTGTGGTCTTTGGCCGCCGCAGAAGGTTTTGGGTATAGAGCTGCAGGGAGCCGTTTGCCGCCAGTTCATTGAGCTTCGCGAACTGGGCGCCGGCCCATTGCCGCAGCTGGGCCGCCCGGTTGTCCGCCATAACATTGAGGGTGATCTGCCAGGTATTGAGATCACGCTGACGTTCATAACGAACCAGGGCCTGAATCGACCAGATTCCGGCCGCGATAAAGAGCAGCAGTAGAATAACGGCACCGGTAAAAATATGTTTTCCCTTTTGCTCGCTGTTAATCATGGTACACCTTGTTAAGTAATAGCCATGCCCGGTCACTCAGGCATAACGATTTTAAGTCATGGTAAGGCCGGCAAAGAGCCTGACGGATGATCTTTGGATAAAATAATATGTTTTTTTGATTTTACCGTGCTATGGCGCGGCGGTGATTAAGCCGGTGCTTGCTGCAAATCGCTTAATCAGGGCTGACCAGTGTAATTTGAGGAAAGTAGGTTTTATATTTTGCCACGTCTCGTGTTATCAGGCTAAACCTTGATACGCTTGCATGTGCTCCGATGAAAAAATCAGGAAGTGGGGAGTTTTTTGTACCTTTATTTCTTCGATACTGAAGAAAAGCTTTTCCTGTTAGAAAAAGGGCTTCCCGCGGTATTTCCAGAACCTTAATGTTCAGTTCAGAAATGGCTTTTTCTAATTCTTCGATCTTTTTGAAACCTATAGAAATTTCAGTGTAAGCAATTGAATTTATGTGTAATGTGTTTGTCTGGCTATATTTATCCAAGACACTTTCAGACCAATCACCCCATTTCGGATCATTTGTAAATAAATCCAGCAAAATACAGGAATCGATGAGTACTCCGTTCATTATATTTCTCTTGTTAATTGCAGAATTTCGTCAGTGGTCATTTTGGATGTGGCAATTCCCCGGAATTTTTTAAATTTATTAGTCCGCCTGGTCTTTGTCGTCTTGACAATATAGAATCTACCTTTATCTTCACGAAAATCAATATCGGTCTGAGGAACAATACCCAATTTTTCCCTCACATTCCTCGGTATTGTCACTTGTCCTTTGCTGGTTACTCTCATTATCGCGCCTCCGTCTAAAGATATTAACCACAGTAATGTAATACTACTATAGTAATACTCGGTAGTGAAGGCAATTTTTTTCAGATAACAAAGGGGGATTGTGGTTTGTTCCCGGCCCAATTTCACTTCTTTAAATGTTATCTGGAACGTTTACAGCCGGAGCAGTATTATTTAAGGGGCGGAACATGCAGCCACCACTCCTTTTCATTGAGGGAATAAAGTGGCACATAATGGTGTATCTGCTTTTGAGAGACAATCTCCTGACTCTGGTTATCCAATACCAGGACATCATTTTTTGTCAGAAACAACAGCACCGCGTGCTGCACCCGCAGGTTGGTGTCCTGGAGAATAAGGAGCCGGATTTTATCCGGCCCATAGCCCAGCCAGCGCAGGGAAAAAAACTTGGTGATGGCATAGTCCTCGCAGTCGCCGCCCTTGGCTAAGAACTGCTTGGGGATGGCCCAATAGTCTTCCACCCCGTAATTATCAATATCAAGGACATATTTTTTCTGGTTGGCGTAGCGGTTAACGGCACTTAGTTGCTGTGCTCTGGGCTCGTTTTTGATTCCGGCCAGAAAGGCGAACCATTCGTTGAGATAACAGCGGTTAAAGAAGCTATCTGTGCAGTTCCCATCCGGCACGTCCTCGGTGATGTGCCGTTCAAGGACGCTCAGCCATTGGGGCAGGTACTGCATATCGTGTTCCGGCACTTCCTTGTAGTTGAATATTCGCGGGTGGGCGGCAACAGTGGGTGGTGATAACAGCAGGATGGAAACAAAAAGCGTTGAGAGAAGAAATGCTAAAAAATGGTTGGATGAAGAGTAACTGGGAAAAAGGCGGTGAAAAGTTTTAATATGTTTAGAATTTTTTAACATAAATGCCATTTCCCTGCCAGGAGGCTGTCTGTGGGCAGAAGAGAGTCTGTAATGCTCCGTGCCGCCCCAAAAGCAGAGAACCATGCCCGCTTCAGGCTAAAAATTTAAATAAAGTTTTAAGTCCTGAATTGACTGTGCAGGTTGCTTTTAAATACAGCCCCTTCAAACCAGGAAAGTACTTAAGAATCAGTTACTTTTTTCAGGGTAATTTGTCAACTCAAAAGAAATTGTCTGGTTTGAGCAGCAGGAACTAATGAGAAATCCCGTAAACGGTAATTTATCTATATTGGATCTGGCCGAAGGTGATAAAAAACAGGTGAGGAGAGGTTCTGGGAACCCGCAGAGTGGTGTGTCTTGGTGGATTTGTTGAGGATTTTTTATCCGAAGTCTATCAAAAAAAGACAGCGTCATGGTGAATTGACGCTGTCTTTTTGATTTCTCTGTAGAACTGAGTGGTTAGGCGTTTTTCTTTCTGCGCCGCATGGTGCCGGCTATACCGGCCAGGCCGGTGCCGAGGAGCAGCATAGTGGCTGGTTCCGGGACTGGATTTATATTACCCGTTGTTGTGTCTGTATCGGCCAGAAACTTAAACGTATCACCGGGGGCGGTATAATTGCTAAAGTTGATGGATAGATAGCGGTATAAATCACCTTCCGGTTGCTGGCCTGATAAGGCAACCAGTCCTGAATACGTTGCGCTAATGTTCCATGGAGTATAATCAGGATTCCATGAAATGGCCCGACCAGCGCTGGAATTGGGTGTATCTTCCGGAGAAGATATAACATCAAACACTGTCTTTCCTGGTCCAGCGTCAATAAAGAGGCTTTTTATATTACTAGTAGCGTTACCAGTAGCGGTAAATGTCCAAACATTAGACATCGTATCCCCTTTGTTTGGTCCTGTTCCTGTCCCCCCTTGTATTAATGACCAGCTTGACCCAGTAACACCCCCTGATTTAGAGCCAATTCCATCACTCACCCATGTTTCTGCTTCACTGCTACCGTCATTGAAAAGAGCAGTTACCTTCATGCCAGCCATATCTTCGCCGGTGGTGACGTTAGTAGTAATGCCTGGTGTTATGCTAGTGGTCCCGTTCACATAATTAACCGTCGAAAGAGCATAAGCCGATCCGGCAAAGGCAATAAGCCCCAGCCCTGTTGCCAAACCTGCTAAAAGTATCTTTTTCATTTCTATCTCCCTTGTTTGATTGTCTGGGAACTCGTAACAAAAAGGAGCAGTCATCATACTGCCGTTTCAGTATAATATGCCCGAAAACGCTGTGGGTGATTTGTTACGACCCGTATTTTGAAATGATAGCTTGTAGATATGCAAGTGGTATGCCAGGAGAGTGCGCGGCGCTTAAAAAACAGTATTCGCTTGTTGTTTCAATAAGATACCTCGTCGGAGTTTTGTGTGGGCAGGTGGAAAGCAGCTGGCCGATTACGTTTGTCCGGAAAAATAGTCCGACATCCCGGAAAAACGGAATAAGTCAGGGCTGAACATCTGGGTCTTATTTGTATCTGTTATTGGGTGCCTCTAAAACGGCAAAATACTCTAAAACGTCTTGTTTGGGGCAAGTTTTCTGGTTGAAATTATGCTGAAATATTCTGCTATTACAATCGACTCCTGGCCAAGTTCAAAGAATGTATCAGCCATAAGGGCATTAAACCAGACTCTAAATGATGTGTAAGGTTGTTTGATTTTATTCAGTACTCATAAGTTTACTTATCGCCGCCTAACTCATTCATCATTTCTTCTATTATTCGCAGGCCGCCCAGCCAGAATTCCCTGTCGTCGAGATTAACCCCAAAGGGGCGCAGGAGGTCGTAGGGGGATGAGCTGCCGCCGGCCTCTAACAGGGCGATGTATTTGGGGACAAAGGCTGCGCCCTGCTCCTTGTAAAGATTGTAAAGGGCGAGTACCAGTAACTCGCCGAAGGCGTATGAATAGACATATCCCGGGGTGCTCAGAAAATGGGGAATATATGACCACCAGATGCCGTAATCTTCGCTCAGATTTACACTGCCCTGGAACATCTCCTTCTGGGTTGTAAGCCAGAGGCGGGATAATTCTTCGGCGGATAATTCATTATGCTCACGTCTGCTGTTGTGGCTTAGTTCCTCGAAGCGGTTCATGGCGGTCTGGCGAAAGACGGTGGCGAAGATTGACTCTAACTTCTGGCTGATAAAGGCTGTCCGTTCCTGCTGGTTGTCGATGAGAGATAACTGGTGGTTAAAGAGCAGTAATTCGGCGAATACCGAGGCCGTTTCCGCCAGAACCAGGGGGGTGTCGCTGTTGAAATAGCCTCTTGGGGCCGCGAGGTGCTGGTGGATACCGTGTCCCAGCTCATGGGCGATGGTGGAGATATCCCGCAGGTTGCCGGTATAATTGACCATGACATAGGGGTGAACCTCCGGGATACAGGGGTGGGCAAAGGCACCGCCCCTTTTGCCTTCCAGGATGGGGGCATGAATCCACTGGCGCTCAAAGAAAAGGGCGGCGATCTCGGCCATCCGGGGTGAAAAATCACCAAAGGCCTGTAGTACCAGCTCTCTCGCCTGGGGCCAGCTTACCTCATTATCAGGGAGATGGGGCAGGGGCGCGTAGCGGTCGTAATCCTCTAAGCGGGGCAGTTCCAGGAGCCTGGCCTTAAATTTATAATAGCGGCTTACCAAGTCATAACGGCTGGTTACGGTGTCGATGAGGGTGGACACGGTTTTGTCCTTCAGCTCGTTATAGAGGTTCATGGAGCTGATCCAGGAGGGGTAATTACGCAGACGGTCGTCAATCATCTTATCGGCCAGCAGGGTGTTGGTGATATGGCTGAAGATGTGGAGATTGGCCTTGAGGCCGGCGGTGAGATCGGCGGCGGCCTGGCGGCGTATTTCACGTTTCGGGCTGTAGAGGTCTGCGAGAACCTCTTCTTCGCCGCGCTGCTGGTCACCGAATTTGAGCTGGCCCATGATTTTTTCAAAGAGCAGTACCCATGAACTGCGACCCACCGGGGCAATCTCAATTAGCAGTCTCTCTTCCACCTGGCTCAGAAGATGGGGGGCGTAGCGCCTGATGGTGGCTAGATAATGGTGGTAAGCGCTCAAAATGGGATTGTTTAAGACGGCCTCTGCTGTTTCATCCGCCACGCTGCTCCATTCCAGTTCAAAAAAGACCGTACAGCGCCCGATACGGCTGCCTTCTTCACGAATCTTCTGCAGGAAGGCCCCGGCCTCGGGGTTGGGGGTCTGGGTGGTGAAGTTCAGAAAGGCAAAGGTACTCAGCCGACCGCGGTGGACGGCCAGTTTCTCAAGGCGCTGCGTGAGGAGCAGCATATCCTCCGGGGATAATACGGCCACCCGGCCCTTATACTCCTTTTCGATATCTTCCGCCTCCCGGCGGCAATGGGCGATATCTTTGTCGATCTGAGGATCGTTTAAATCCTGATAAAGATCACTTAACCGCCATATAACCTCTGAACTCTGCAGTCGTTCGTTTAGCTCCGTACTCATTTTTCCCCTCCCGGTTCGACTTTGATAGCCATAGCTTAATGATTTTTCGTTGGTAACCATTCAGCTGCACCCCATCTTCGTCCGTTTTGTCCTCCTTACGTGCGGGGTGTACGCGGCGGAGGTCAAAACGAACGAGGTAAGCGAAGACTCCGAGCTGGAGCACATCTGAACGGTTACGGTTCCTTGTTTAGGGTAGTTTGGTGCCTTTACTGAATAGTTTCGTTGTTGGATAATCCGTTGAGATGGTTATCTTTATACGTTATATGTGATAAGATGGCCAGATCAAAGATGGTAAAGTCGGCGCTGACAGCTGTTAATCAAGGGTAAAATCAAGGCAACAGGGGGTGTAATGGATCGTGGTAGTATGACCTTACTCATAGTGGATGATAATTATACCATGTTGTCACTCCTGGAGCCCATGCTCCGGAAATTGGGTTATGAAAATTTTATTACCGCTAATAACGGGGTGGAGGCCTGGCGGAAATTAAATGATGCCGAAAAGGTTCATCTTGTTCTCTCTGATCTGATTATGCCCAAGATGGACGGGGTGGAGTTTTTATGCCGGGTACGGGATTCTGAAAAGTTCTGGGATCTGCCCTTTATCATGATTACCGGTGAGGAGAATCAGGACATCTTGATGTCCACTATTGAAGTGGATATCAATTCTTATATCTTAAAGCCCTTCAGCCATGAAAAATTAGAGCGTGAGATAAACGCGGTTCTAAAAGAAACATATGATCCGCCGCCTTATCATCGTATCATGCACAAGGGCCGGGAGATGTTGACCTTTCGTAATGACCTGAACGCGGCCTGGGCCTTTTTTGTCAAGGCCGGTGATATGCAGCCGGTTGAGGCTGACCCCTATTATTTCCGGGCTATTATTCTTGATCGTCAGGGGCGGCAGGCCGAGGCCGTGGAGAGCCTGGAAAAATGTATAGAGCTGCGGGAGTCCCATACCAAGGCCCACGATCTTCTCGCGCTCATGCTGCACCGGGAGAAAAAATATGAAGAGGAAATCGCGGTATTGAGCCGGATAACGGCACTGTCACCGGATAATATGGAGCGTCATATGGTGATGGGCCGGGCCTATGCCATGCTGAATAATCAGGCGGCGGTGAAGTCCTCTCTTAAAAAAGCGGCCGGCCTGGCCCGCCGTAAGGGGTTGACCACGGATAAGTCCTTTATGAGCCGGATATTTGAGATTTATCTCCAGACCGAAGGGCTGGCCGATGACGCCGAGGGTGTTTATCGGCGCTATGTTGATCCCCGAATGGATCAGCCCCGCCTCTTAAACCGTTTTGCCCTGCTTTTGAAGGCCCATAAATCGTTTGTGACGGCCATTTATTTTATGGAACGAATCGTTCATATCTGGCGGACGGTGAAGAGGCATGGGATTAAGCCGGAGGAAATGGCGGTCTATTATTTTAACCTCGCCGTTATCTATGTGGAGCAGGGCCGGGGGCAGGCCGGAGGCAGTGAGGCGCGCCTGGAATGCTATAAAAAGGCCCGCCGGATTATTGATAAGGCCCTGGACTGCGATTTCCAGCATACCGCGGCCATGAAGCTTTTAGACTGGTTGGATAAACGTCTTGACGGCTGCAAAAAATAACTGTTTTTAAGCCTTGGATGGGGTATATTAAAAAGTTTTCCGCTGGAACGCGCTAATACGTGATACTTCCGCAAAAAAAAATCATTTAATTGTCATTCCGGGTCTGACACGGCGGTAGGCGTAGACCCCGAGCCATACGCATTTGCTGTAAATGGATTTGTGCCCAGGTGGGAATGACTGCTTCGAGGTAAATTATGTTTTTTATGTTTTTGGATTTTTC
>DRPV01000158.1 GCA_011330685.1 Desulfobacterales bacterium | reverse complement strand
GCCTGAGCCGCATAGTCTTCCCCATCCGCGGCAAGGGACTGTGGTCAACCATGTATGGTTATCTCGCCCTGGGGGCTGATCTCAACACCGTCATCGGTATTACCTTTTATGAAAATGGCGAGACCCCAGGATTAGGGGCTGAAATTGAAAACCCGGTCTGGCAGGCCGGCTGGCGCGGCAAAAAAATATATAAGGCGGGCCGGGTGGATTTCAAGGTGGTTAAGGGCGGGGTTCGAGTCAAGGGAGACGCCGCCCTCCATAAGGTGGACGGTATAACCGGCGCCACCCTCACCAGCAAGGGGGTAAACAATCTCCTCCATTTCTGGTTTGGTAAATATGGTTTCAAGCCCTTTATAGATCGTCTGCGACAAAAAGATGAAAAGGCCGCCGGAGGTAAAAAATAATGTCTGAAAGCAAACGGGAACTGATCTTCAGTCCCATCCTTAATCGTAACCCCATCGCCCTCCTTGTTCTCGGCATCTGCTCGGCTCTGGCGGTTACCGGCCAACTGGCCACCGCTTTTGTGATGTCCATCTGCGTCATGGCGGTTACCGCCTGCTCCAGCCTGATTATCAGCCTGGTACGCAACCGCATTCCCAGCTCTGTCCGCATCGGAGCGCAGATTATGATTATTGCCACCCTGGTGATTCTCATTGACCAGATTTTAAAGGCCTATTTTTTCAGCCTCTCCAAACAGCTCTCTATCTATGTCGGTCTGATTATCACCAACTGCATCATCATGGGCCGGGCCGAGGGCTTTGCCATGAGTAATCCGCCTCTTGCCAGTTTTTTAGACGGTATCGGTAACGGCCTGGGCTACGGGTTTATCCTCATGACCACCGCCTTTATCCGCGAATTACTTGGTTCAGGCAGTCTCTTCGGCTACCAGATTCTGCCCCTGACGGTCAATGGCGGCTGGTACGAGAGAAACGGTCTGCTTCTGCTGCCGGCCAGCGCCTTCTTTATTATTGCCCTGCTTATCTGGCTTCTACGCTCCATGTATCCCGAACAACAGGAGAAAGACTGATGGGACATTATCTGAATATCATTGTCAAGGCTGTCTTTATTGAAAACCTGCCTTTGAGCTTTTTCCTTGGCATGTGTACCTTCCTCGCCATCTCTAAAAAGGTTAAAACCGCCATGGGTCTGGGGCTGGCCGTACTTATCATCATGATTGTCACCGTACCGCTGAACAACCTGATTCTGACCAATCTCCTGCAGCCCGGTGCCCTGGCCTGGGCCGGATACCCGCGGCTTGACCTCACCTTTTTAGGCCTCCTCATCTATATCGGGGTGATTGCCGCTGTGGTTCAGATATTGGAGATGATTCTCGATCGTTTCGCCCCCGCACTCTATAATACCCTGGGCATCTACCTGCCTCTGTTAACCGTTAACTGCGCCATTCTCGGAGCGGCCCTGTTCATGGTGGAACGGCATTACACCTTTTTAGAGAGTACCGCCTACGGCTTCGGAGCCGGCGGCGGCTTTTTCTTAGCCGTGGTTACCCTGGCCGGGATCAGGGAAAAGCTGGAATACGCCGATCCGCCGGCCGGTCTGCGGGGCCTGGGGCTCTCCTTCATCATTGCCGGTCTCATGGCCATGGCCTTCATGGGCCTAAGCGGCCTGGAGGTCTGAAACAATGAGCGAGATTTACGCCGGTATCATATGTTTTGTGCTTATCCAGTTCATCCTGGTGAGCCTCATCATCCTGGCCCGCAAGACCCTGCTGCCCAGCGGCAGTCTCACCATTAAAATTAACGGCCGCAAAGAACTTCTGGTAAGCCCCGGCGGTAAATTATTAACCACCCTGGCCGAACATGATATTTTCCTGTCCTCGGCCTGCGGCGGCGGCGGCAGCTGCGGTCAATGCCGGGTGCGGGTCAACAGCGGCGGCGGTAGCATTCTGCCCACTGAACGTGCCCATATTAATCTCAGAGAGGCCAGGGAGGGGACGCGGCTGGCCTGCCAGGTACAGGTTAAAAGGGATATGGAGATAAGCGTGCCGGAAGGCATGTTAGAGACCAGAAGATGGCATTGCCGGGTTATCTCCAACCATAATGTGGCCACCTTTATCAAAGAACTGATTCTGGCCCTGCCCGAGGGCGGGGAGCTGAACTTCCGGCCGGGTGGATTCATCCAGATTGAGGTTCCGCCCCACGTCCTCTCCTACTCCGACTTTGATATTGATGAGCGTTTCCTGGCCGACTGGACAAAATTCAAGATGTTTCAATATAAATCTCACGTACACGCCCCGGTTACCAGGGCCTATTCCATGGCCAATTATCCGGGCGAAAAGGGGATTATCAAATTAAACGTCCGCATTGCCAGCCCGCCGCCGAGAGGGCCGGCCAATATCCCGCCCGGCCAGGCCTCCTCTTATATCTTCAACTTAAAGCCCGGTGATGAGGTAACCGTGGCCGGCCCCTTTGGGGAGTTTTTCTTTGAGGAGAGTGATTCAGAGATGGTCTATATCGGCGGCGGCGCCGGGATGGCCCCGCTGCGCAGTCATATATTTGAGCTGTTAAAGGGGAGACAGAGCAAACGGCTCATATCCTTCTGGTACGGGGGCCGCAGTATGCAGGAGGTCTTCTATGCCGATGAATTTGAGGACTTGGCAGCGGAGTTTGATAATTTCAGTTTTCACTTAGCCCTCTCGGAGCCCCAGGCGGAAGATAAATGGCAGGGGCTCACGGGTTTTATTCATCAGGTCTTATACGATAATTACCTGCAGCAGCACCCCGCCCCGGAAGAGATTAATTATTATATGTGCGGGCCGCCGATGATGACCAGGGCCGTCCTCGAAATGCTCGACAATCTGGGGGTGGAGCGCGAGAATATTCATTTTGATGACTTCGGCTGAGCCAAAAGACACCATGCCCTTCACTTACCCACTATACCAGGGAATAATATGCGTTTACTACTGCTGAGCGTAATCACCTTTATAGTCTTTCTCGCTGTGGCGCTGCTCATCAATTTCTGCCGCCGCCGGTTGCGGGGAGGCCGCCACGGCCTGAGCGGTATGTGCCATAAAAATGGCGATTCATGCCTCACCTGCGCCTCATGCGCCGACGACAAGTTGAAAAAAAGGTAAACGCTCCACGCACATCAGGACGCCCCTGAAATATTTACACTTCTGGGGGTGTGTGACTTCCAG
>DRPV01000157.1 GCA_011330685.1 Desulfobacterales bacterium | reverse complement strand
TACGGCGAGGTATTACCAAACAACAGTCATGATATGCCCGAGACCGCCGAAGGCTGCGTGGTACGATATGCCGACATTATCGCCTATTTAAGTCATGACTTAGATGATGCCATCCGCAGCGGGATTATCCACCGTGACGACATTCCATCCCATTGCCGGAATGTCTTGGGAGCTACTCATTCCCGCCGTAATATAGGCATGATTCAGGGAGTAATTTCCGGCACCACACTGCGGGATAACAAATTACAATTCGGTGTCGCGCCGGAGATCGGGGAGACTATGCAGTTACTGCGGCAATTCCTCTTTCACAAGGTCTACCGCTCTCCGCAGGTGCATGCCGAATTTATTAAAGCCTCCAAAATTTTACGGGAATTATTCACCTATTTTGTTGATAACAAAGAGCTTTTCGAGCATGAGATAGGCGGATTCGCCACCAGTGTTTCACACCTGCGCCGGGTATGTGATTATATCGCCAGCATGACAGATCGTTACGCCCAGAATATATATCAGCGTATATTTCTACCTAAAAATTTTACATAGATTGACGAGTTACGAGTCAGGAGAAAACAATGAGTGAAGAAATAAATTTTATCCCCTTTCAAGAGGCCAGAGAACTGGTTGCCAATGTTGTCGAGGAGGAGCATGTCAAGGAGGCCAACCGCCGGATATTGACGGTCTACGATCATAAGAACCGGGAAATGTGCTGGTTTGATGCCGAGGAGGTCGTGGCTGAGGTTGGCGGTGCCCCTAAGAAACGCCCCTATGAGCAGGAAAGGGAAGAAGTAAAATTAGCGGCAGTGGATTACGTTCTGCACCGTATACCGGACTGGTGCCGTCCCCAAGATTAGATTAAGCCGTGTTTTGCCGCGCCAGAGGATCGGGCATGGATGTTACAGCAGAGGGCCGGGGTCGGCTTTAACTTACCTGAATAGTTAGATTATCGGTGCCGGGCGGCATTTCTGCTACTGCGTCATGGCCAAGATGGAAACCACCATCCATTGTCATGACGGCTCCGGTCATATAGGTGGCATCACGAATCAGGAACAAAACGGCCTGGCTGACCTCTGCCCGGCCTCCGCTTCTAAGCAACAGGGTGCGCTCTATAATAGCTCGACGCTCTTCATCATTCAGCATCTCCCAGCCTCTGGTACCCTCGGCGTGTCTGCTCTCAATAAAACCCAGCATGAGTTCATTAACCCGTACCTTGGGAGCGGCCTGCCGGGCCCAGGTCTCGGTAAAAGAGGAAACAGCCCGGTTGGCAGCGGCGTAAGCGTCGTTAAATATCAACCCGGCCGGCCCCGCCCGGCCAATCAGCCCGGCGATGGAAGATATATTAACCACTGCCCCCTGAGCGCTCTTCTTCAGAAGGGGCAGGGTTTCCTGAAAGACCAGCCACTTGGCCCTCAGGGTGGTAGCCACCTCTAACTCCCACTGCTCCGGGGTATAGGGGCCATGTACTATGGGCATGCCGCCCCGCTCGATATTATTAATCAGAATATCGAGACCGCCATATTCAGACTTGATCCTGGCGGCCAGCTCCCGCACCTCATCCGCCTGCCGCAGATCAACCCGCATGGTTAAATGACGGCCCGCCAAAGTCTTGAAGCGGCGGATAAGTTCCTCGCAATCCCCAGGCCAGTCATAATAGGGGGCGATAATATTTACCCCTTCTCCGGCTAAAGTCAGAGCTATGTCACGGCCTATTCCTCGGGCAGCGCCAAGTACCAGAGCGCTTTTTCCGGCAAGCTTAACGGCCTCCATTCTCAGCCCGCGTCGGCTATTTTCAGAACAAGTTTCAGGCCCGGATGAATGAGATTATCCTTCAGATTATTCCAGCGCTTAATACTATCGGCCTGAGTATTAAATTTGCGGGCGATTGTCCACAGGCTGTCGCCGCCGCGTACCTGATAATATATATTCCTCTGCTCCGCTGCCAGACCGCCTGGATAAATCAGCAACATCCGCCCAGCCCGAATCTGATTGACACTATGCAGACCATTCCAGGCCGCAAGCCGCTGCGGGGTGACATGATAACGCCGGGCGATTTTGGCCAGGGTTTCGCCCCGTCTTATCCGATGTTTCAAAGGCTTGCCATTCCCGCGTCCGGCCAGCCGCCACTTATATTCCCGTTTGGAAAGTAGGACATAACGAGTCGTGGTTACGGGTATGCGCAGATAGCGGCCCGGCCGCAGTTTGGCTTTGCGCAGGTTATTGGCCCGCAACAAGGTCATTTTACTTATCTTATAAAAACGACAAATACGGCCGATAGTGTCATGCCGTCTCACAATATGGGTTTTATAATGGGTTTTTGTAGAGGCGTAAACCCGCGGCAGATTCCGGCTTAATTCAGCCGCCTTACCAGGCGGCACCCTGATCTCATAACTGCCGGGAGCTGGTGGACTGATGCCGCGCCGCAGAAAACGGTTCAGCTGCCGCACGACCCTGTAGTTCACCCCGCAGGCCAGAGCCACGGCCCTTAATGAGGTATAGGACGGTACCCGGGCCTCTTCAAACCGCAGGGGCTTATCATAGACTATATTCTTAAAACCGTATTCCGCCGGGTTCTTGGAGACAATAATCGCGGCAATCAGCTTTGGTACATAGCGTTTGGTCTCCGCCCTAAGATAACGATGACGGGCCAATTCCCAGAAATCGTTACTGTGATAACGCCGTATGGCCTTCTGAATCTTCCCCTCACCGGCGTTATAGGCCGCCACCGCCAGGGGCCAGGAATTAAACTGGCCGTAAAGCGCCCGTAAATAACGAATAGCCGCCTCGGTGGATTTTATGGGGTCACAACGTTCATCGACATAAGAGTTGACCGTTAAACCGTAATTTATGGCCGTCCCCCGCATAAACTGCCACAGCCCCACTGCCCTGGCCCGGGAATAGGCGGTCAGGGTATAGCCGCTTTCGATCATGGGCAGGTAGGCAAGGTCGGTGGGCATGCCAGCCTTTACCAGTTTTGCCTTAATCATGGTTAGATAGCGGCCGGAACGGATTAGCCAGCGCCGGGAAGACGCTCTGTGCTGATTTTGGAAATAATCAAGATAATAGCGCACCTGGGGATTGATGGTAACCGGAAAATCGTAGAGATTCTGTACCTTCAAGGCCGCTGGTTCAGAGGCGGATTTATCATCATCCACGGCCAGCTTCTCAATGGCCTTAACCTCCTGAGCTTCAGTCTGCTCCGGCTCGGGCGGAGATAATTCCTCCTGAGTCTCGGCAGCCTGGCGGTCGGCAGCATGTTCAGCGGCAGCCATCGCCGGCCTGGAGGCTTTATTGGTGGCCTGCTCATAGTCCGCTGAGGGCGGATTAGAATTGACCATAGTGGGCTGCTGGGCAGCGCAGGCATACAATTGTAGAAGGACAATTATTAATAATGCCCTCAGGGGATATGTTTTTATAGACATAGTTTTCCGAAGTTTTAACAGACTGATAAGCCCTGGACAGTATCCGTATTGTGTCGACGTTCTGTCAACCAACAGAATTTTTTATAAACCGGGGGAATCAAGCGCTGGAGGATCCTGTAAAAAGGAGGCTGTTTTTTTCTCTTAATAAAATTTTTACATGACAATTACCATAAACGCAATTAAAAAGGTGGCAAGCCCTGAAATGCCTGCCTTTTTACGAGTCCATCAACAATAAGTAGATAACTTTTATTTTTCCATGCTGAAAAAACTCTTTACAGCCTTTTTGATTATTGCCGCGCTCACCGGCATTGTTACCGGGATATCCCTTTACTGGCTCATCGTTGTCCATCCCGGTAAGGCTATACAAGCCGCCAATCTTCGCAAGGTACTGGCCATCGAATCACCAGTGTTCTATAACGATGAAAAACACAAGGTGGGCGTTTTTTTTCATACTGATCACCGCCAATACCTCACCTATTCCCAGATCCCGTTAAGTTTCGTGAAGGCCATTGTCGCGGCTGAGGATCACAACTTTTTTTATCATCACGGAGTAGATTACCCTGGTATCCTTCGAGCCCTGATCGCTGATATAAAGGCTGGCCATATTGTCCAGGGCGGCAGTACCCTGACCCAGCAGGCTGCTAAAAATCTTTTTAAACGCCATGGGCGTTCCATAGCCGGCAAGCTGAAAGAGCTGCTGTACGCCTGGCGGCTTGAATATCATTACTCCAAGGCCAAAATTCTTGAATTCTACGCCAATCAATTCTACGTCAGCGGTAATGGCCGGGGGCTTGGGGTGGCCGCCAAATATTATTTTGATAAATCCCCCTCCGACCTCTCCCTTATCGAAAGCGCCTTTATTGCCGGCAGCGTCAAACGTCCCAACTATTACAACCCGTTTATCAAGCACAATCCCCAGGCGGTGGCGGCGGCTCGCCGGCGGGCCAGAATCCGTACTGCCTATGTCCTGAAGCAAATGTATAACATGCGCGTCATAAGCCGCCGCCAATATCAGCGTAATATCGGCCGTGATATCCCCTTTAAACAGGGCAGAACGTCATATGCCTTTAACACGGTGATGGATATGGTCAAAGACGCCCTGGCCGAACCGGAGGTGGAAGAGGCTCTGGTCAATCAGGGGATTGACAATATATCAACCTCCGGCATCAAGATATTCACCACCGTCAACCGCGGTCTGGAGGGCTTTTCTCTCGATGCCCTGCGCCGGGAATTATCACGCCTGTCCGTGCGTCTGCGCGGTTATGACGCCGGTAAATTGCGGGAAAAATACAGCTTACTGGCCAAGAAGCAGGGGCAGATAAAATTCAGGCCCGGTGCCTTTCTCTTCGGCACAATCAGCGCCATTGACCGCCGCGACAGCACCCTTAAAATTGACTTTCCCCGCCGGGGACAGGCAGACAGACACGGCCTGATCGACCGGCAGGGCCTGATGCCGTTAGTCACAAGTCTCACTAAATTCAACCACCAGCGCTGGTCAACGGCCGGTAAAAAAGAGGCGCTTAAATTCCTCAATACCCTCCGCCCCGGTGACCCGGTTTACGTCCGGATTCGAGAAATAGATACCATAAACGGCACGGTTTATCTGTCTCTGGAAAAATATCCTGATCTGCAGGGCGGAATTATGATCTTAAAGGATGGAACCATAAGCGCCATGATCGGCGGCAGCGAAAACCGTTTCTTCAACCGGGCCACCAGGGCCCGCCGCCTCATGGGTTCGGAGAGCAAACCGCTGCTCTATACCGCCGCCCTGCAATTAGGCTGGAACACCGCCGATCTCCTGGATAATGAGCGCAACGCCTTTGTCTTCCGAAACCAGGTCTACATCCCCAAGCCGGATCACAAGAGTCCTTACAATTGGGTGTCCATGAACTGGGCTGGAACAAAATCGGAGAACGTGGCCTCGGTCTGGCTGCTCTATCACCTCTGTGACCGTCTCTCACCTCTGCAGTTCAAAGATATATTGAACGGTATTAATCTAAGCCGCGGCCCTGAAGAGTCCTACCAGGAATACCGCAGCCGTATCCGGGATCATGAGGGTATTATGGTCAACGATGAGGCCCTGCGGGATCTGGCCTTTCAACGGGCGGTGAGAGCCATGGAGCCCGACCTGCTCTTTGCCGGTAGAAACAAGGACTACGGTATAATTCGCCAGCTGCATTATTCACTTGATAACGTCGTAGCGAAAAAGCATGAAAAGGCCTATGAGAACGAGATACGTCGTAATATCCTGCGCCATTCATATCTGCGTCAGAAAGATATATATGCGGGGCTTATGGCTCTGCGGGAGCAGGTCGAAGGGGCAACGCGCGGCGGCCCATGGCGCAACCCTGATTTATACCCCGCTCTGCGGAAGGGATTCAGGATCTATTATAATCCGAATAACCCGGCTCAAGAGCAATACGATTTCAGCCCTAAACTGCCAGGCCCAGGCTGGCGGCGGCTTAATACGGCAGAAGTTTCTGAAAAGTGGCTGGAGGGCGGCCAAAATGCCGGTTTCTGGGACAATATAAGGTTGGACGGTCTGTTGTCGGCGGCCAGTTTTAAACAATTAAAGGACGATCTTGCGGCACAATTTACTACTTTAAAAAAATTACCGCCTTACGGGCCTGAAATTCTTTATCAATTACGTGATTTCAGGGTGCTGGCCGGTCTTAAATATTTAATCGCCCTCTGCCGGCAAATGGGCATAAAAAGCAATCTGCAGCCGGTACTGTCATTTCCCCTGGGCTCAAATGTCACCACCACCCTTGATATGGCCAGGGCCTACGAGAGTATTATAACCGGCAACAGTTATCACATCGGCCGCCAAGGCAGCGCTGAATCTCTGATGCTCATTAAACGAATTGAGAATTCCGATGGCGATGTAATATATACCCCGGCTCACAGCATAAAAAGAATCATCGATCCCCAGACCTCACTGGCGGTATCCGATATTCTGCGTCATGTAGTGCGTTATGGTACTGGACGTTATGCCTACAACCATATAAAACTGAGCAGTATGGATATTAACCGCGGCAAAATGCTGGCTGACCTTGATCTCCATCTGCCCCTCTTAGGCAAAACCGGTACCGCCAATGATTTCCGCAACGCCGCCTTTGTCGGATATGTCCCCAGCTTAGGCGGTAATCATAAGGCCCTCAGCCTTAAAAACGGCACAACCATAGCGGTCTATACTGGTTTTGATAATAATCTACCCATGGTGCGCCACTCCAGCCATATGACCGGTTCCCAGGCCGCTCTGCCCCTCTGGTCACTAATCGCCGCTCACCAGCTGAGCACCATTGCCGACAAGGTTGATCTCGGTGCCCTGTTCTTTGCCGGAGCGCAGGAAATACCCCTTATCTACCCGGATCTGGGCCAGATTCATATCTCCACAGCGGCCGGTAATAAAATAATGGCCACCGGCGATGAAATTCTGCAGCCCTATAGTTATGATAATAGCGGTAAAACCCAAATTGGCCCGGATATGATAAGTTTTGGTACCATCAAGCCCTCCGGCCAGGTTCAACTGCACAGATATTTCAGACCATTCTGGAGAAACGCCGATGATAAAACGCCATAATACACTAAAAACACTGAATTGGTTTGCCGCCGGTCTGGCTTTGTTAGTCAGCGGCTGCGCCTCAATGCCGAATTTCCCCGTCTTTGGCTCAAAACCGCCGCCGGTTGCCGCCAACAAGACAACCGGCCCCCCGCCTGCCGCCGCGGTGCCGGAGGGGGCTGAAAGCACGATTCATCCCCCCCCGCCGCCGACCGAGAGTCCCTTCCAGGCCCCCGCAGAAACCAATATCCAGGCAGCCGGCAAACCGAGGCCCGGCAACAATCAATTACCAAAGGCCGAGTCCGCTGAACCCGGCTTGCCGATCGCCGCCGAGTCCTGGCCCCTGGTGCTTAAATTTAACCAGGAGCGCCTCAAGTGGTATCAGGGAAAAAGCAGGATATGGCAGCAATTACATGCCGACCTCACTGAAACAACTGCAATCCCTATGCCGCCGGAGTTTAACGATTGCCTGAACCAGACGGCCGCCCTAATTAGAGGCTATGAGGCGGCTGCCAATCAAACAAAAGTTGCCCCCTCTGCCGGCGAATTATATCGTCTTGATATTAATTATTTAGCCTCCGACTGTGAGCAGATCAGGGCTCAAAGCGCTGATGCTCTAAAGGCTGGAATTAAAAAATGGAGGCAGACGGCCAAGCGGGAGGCCGCATCCAGGGTGCGGGGATATCTCCAACAGAACCACCCGCAACAGGCCGTTCAGGCCTATACCGATTTCATTAATCTCTATGGCCCCAAGGCGGTGGATGCCGATTTATCCAAGGCTTACGAACTGGCTCTCAAACGGCTGGGCCGATTCAGAGAAGCCGCCGCTCTCCTCTCTGAACCAGGGCATAAAAAGGGCATTGAGGATGAAATCAGCCGCGCCGACCTTTTAATGGCTGCCGGCAGCGATGAAGAGGCCAAAACGCTTTATAAGGAACTGAGCCAAAAAATAGCGCAAACCCTGCAATATCAGGAGTGGGCCAAAAATCAGCTGTCTATAATCAACCAGGATCAGAATTCGGATCTCTTTCCAGTATATATTAAATTGTTAGGGGCTTATTATCGAGCCGATACCCATCAAACAGCAAAGAATTTAAAAAGCGAACTGGCTCAGATCCAGGCGGTTGGCAGTGATGCCATGCGGGCCAACGCCGTCTTTATGGCAAAGAAGATGGCCGCCGTCACCGCCCAATGGCGGCAAAGACAATTAAACAGGCTTGATGAGCTGCTGGCAGGTGGAGAATTCACCAAGGCCGGAGTTTTACTCGACCAGCTCAGTTCTCTATTGTCTCCCGAGGAGGTAACAAACCAGCGCCAGAGAATAAAAGAGGCCGTGGACAACGCCAGACAACAGCAGATTATAGAGCAAAAAAGACAAACAGATAAAGAGTGGCGGCAGGCTCTTGATCTTCTTGACCGCCAGAAATATAAAGCCGCCATCGGCGTCCTTAAAGGGTTGTTAAATACAACCTATGGGCCGGAGGCCGAGAAGAAATTAGCCGCTGCCTCCAATATGGCGGCAGAAGCCATGCGCCGCGAGGCCGCCGCCCTGTTTCTTAAGGCCGGGAGAACCGCCGATCCGCTGACCGTGGAAAAAATGATGCTCCAGGCCAGAGATCTGCTGCGCCAGGCCATAGTGGAGTACCCAGACGTAAAAATTATTGATAAAATCAAACAAAACCTGCGAGCCTTAGATAAACAACTTAATAAATTTACACGGCATCAATAAAAAACTTGCCAAAAGGGACAAAAATTTTGCAAACTAATAAATGATGGCTTTTACAGGGGGAGAGAATTTCCACCTCATCTCCAGCATACAGGAGTACCATAATATTGGAGTGAATAATGGCTGAAGAAGTAAATACATTCGACAAACTGCTTAACGACCTGGCCCTTAAAATCATGATGGTTGATCCTGGAGATTTATCGGTGGTGGGCGATCTTATTCTGGATTTGGAGAATTTAGACAACACTCCAGGCATTAGCACAAAATTCCCCCATCTCAAGCAAATGGCCCTTGATCTACGGGCGGCGCTGGGCAAAATCGTAATGACGGATATTGATGACAGCGCCGAAAATTTTGATATTGTCGGACAATGTATCGGCTTGATGGAGGAAGTTTACCGCAAAAACGACAATGACCCGGAGAGTGTCGCCGCCTTTAATAAACTATTGTCTACCCTGACTTCTTCCCCGGCAGCAGCCGAAAAATTAAAGGATTCAGCGCCGGAAGAGCAGATAAAAGCTCCCGCCGCCCCAGCACCAGCTCCGGCCGGCAGTGCCCCGGCCGCTGAGGCGCCGGATGGGCCGATTATCCATGAGACCAATCCTGAAACACTCGATTTCATGGAAGATATGGAACTTTTAAGCGGTTTCATTGAAGAGACCAAGGAGCACCTGGAGTCCATTGAGGTAAATATACTTGATCTCGAGGACAATCCCGGCGACATGGAAATAATCAATAATATTTTCAGGCCATTCCATACCATCAAAGGCGTATCCGGCTTTCTTAATCTCACCAATATCCAGACCCTGGCTCACAGTACCGAGAATCTTCTTGATGATGTCCGTAATAATATCAGGGCCATGGACGAGAGTGTAATTGAAGTGGTCTTAAAGGTCGGTGATTGTCTGAAACTCATGGTTGAGAACCTGCAGGATACCATCGACAATGGCGTCGAAGCCTACAAAAACTATGATATATCCAATTATATACGCTGGGTAAAAGGCGTTCAGGGAAAAGAAACGGCTGAAGATTCAATAACGGCAGGATCGTCTGAGCCTTCTGCTCCTCCAGCTCAAGCCCCGGACGCCACGCCGGCGGCCGCCGCAACACCGCCGCCGACCGCTCCGGCCGCCCCCACCCCGCCCAAATCATCTCCGGCTCCGCCCGCCGCCTCTAATGCCGCGGCCAAGCCAAAAACCAAGGCCAAAAAGGTGGGGGCCACCATCAAGGTTGATGTGGACAAGCTCGACGGCCTGGTAAACGCCGTGGGTGAGTTGGTTATCATGCAGACCATGGTGAGAGCCAATCCCCATATAACGGCCATCGCCGACCCAAAATTAAACAAAGACTTCGGCCAATTATTTCGGATTACCAGTGAGTTACAGAAAACTTCTATGTCCATGCGCATGGTTCCCATCCGCCAGACCTTCCAAAAGATGATTCGTCTGGTACGTGACCTGTCCAAAAAAACCGGCAAGCAGGCGAATCTGGTTATGGAAGGTGAGGAAACCGAGATTGACCGTAATATGGTGGATTCCATCTACGACCCCCTGGTTCATATGATGCGTAACTCCGTTGATCACGGTGTCCAGTTGCCGGAAGAGCGGGAGCGGTTAGGTAAGCCCAGCTATGGTACAGTCAGTCTCCGAGCCTATCAAAAGGGCGGCTATATGGTCATTGAAATTGAGGACGACGGCCAGGGGCTGAATACCGAAAAGATAAAACGCAAGGCCCTGGAACGCGGCCTGATTCAGGAATCAGACAATCTATCAAACCATGATCTCAATAATCTGGTCTTTTTAGCCGGATTTTCCACTGCCGATCAAATAACGGATGTCTCCGGACGAGGGGTGGGAATGGACGTGGTAAAGAAGGCCGTTGAGAAACTGCGCGGTAAGGTAGACGTAATGAGTGAACCGGGCAAGGGCTCCATCTTCACCATCCGCCTGCCGCTGACCCTGGCCATTATTGACGGTATTATAGTTCAGGTGGGCACAGAACGTTATATTATTCCCACCATTGCCATTCGTGAATCATTCAGACCCCGGCCCGAGGATTATAAAACCATCAAAGGCCAGGGCGAGACTCTCCTGGTGCGCGGCACCCTGGTACCCATCATCCGGCTCTATAAATATTTTCAGATCGAGGCCAGATGTACTGATCCCTGCGAGGCCATTGTGGTGGTAGTGGAGTCTGAGGGTAAACAGCGGGCCATCATGGTGGATGAACTCCTTGGCAAGCAGGAGGTGGTCATCAAAAATCTGGGCGGTATCACAGATATAACCGGTGTAGCCGGCGGGACTATCTTAGGTGATGGCCGGGTCGGCCTGATTCTTGACCTTGCCGGTCTGGTTACCGCCAAGATGAACTATAGTCTGGATGTTCCGGCGGCAATCCCCAGAGACAACGCCGCCATTGAGGAAGCAGTCGGAACAGAGAATACAACCGACACCGAAAAAGCAACTGCATCTGAGCAGGCAAGTTAATTCATGGAGGGAAAAGGCATGGCAGCAGAACAGACAGCGGTAACAGATAGTACCGAAAGCGGTTTAGGCGGTAAGTATCTAACCTTCAGCTTAGGCAGCGAGGAGTATGGCGTCGAAATCATGAAAATTCGAGAAATTATCGGCATTATGGAAATAACCGCCGTGCCTCATACCCCTGAATACATCAAGGGGGTTATCAACCTTCGCGGCCGGGTCATACCCATTCTTGAACTTCGGCTGCGCTTTAATATGGCCGTCAAAGAATACGATGATCGAACCTGTATAATCGTGGTCGAGGTCAACGGCCCCAGCGGCCCGATTATGATCGGCATGCTGGTAGATTCGGTCTCTGAGGTGGTGAATATCGATAGTGCCGAGATTGAACCGCCGCCTGAGTTTGGCACCCCCACCGAGAGCGAGAATATCCTCGGTATGGGTAAAATAAAAGGCAATGTAAAAATACTCTTAGATGTTGACAAGATTGTCGGTGCCGGGGTACTGGAACATCTTGAGGCCTCCGCTTAGGATCTGACTTATATGGCTGCCCCTCTAACCGATACGGAATTTAAAAAATTCAGTGAACTGATTTACGCCCAGGTGGGAATATCACTGAAAAGTGAAAAAAAAGAGCTCTTAAACGCCAGATTAGGAAAAAGACTTAGGCACACCGGAATTACCAACTTTAAAGACTACTACGACTTTATTAATCAACCTGAGCAGCGCGAAGCGGAATTCATCAATTTTCTCGACAGCGTCTCCACCAATTTCACCAGTTTTTTCCGCGAAATAAGCCATTTTAATTATCTGCGGCAAAGCGTTTTACCGGAATTAGCGGCCAAAAACCGGGAGGCATTCTTTTGGTCATCGGCCTCATCCTCCGGTGAAGAGCCCTACACCATAGCCATGTTATTAAACGACTTCAGGAGTAACCACCCCGGTTTCCGCTATAAAATCCTGGCAACTGATATTTCCAGCAAGGTTTTAAATATGGCCCAAAGAGGGGTGTACGCTTTGGAGCAAACGGCCAAAACGCCGCCGGAATATCTCAAAAAATATTTTCAAAAGGGTGTTGGACGCAGCGCCGGCAGAGTAAAAATAAAGAATGAGCTGTTGCGCCAGGTGGAGTTCAAGCGCTTTAACCTGATGGACAATTTTCCCTGGCACGAGGAGATGGATGTCATCTTCTGCCGTAACGTAATGATTTATTTTGACCGCCAGACCCAGCAGCGTCTGGTAAAAAAGTTCTACCAATGTCTGAAGCCCGGCGGCTATCTCTTCATCGGCCATTCCGAGAGTATATCCAGTCTCCAGCATAATTTTATTCAGACCGAAGCCACAACCTACAAAAAAACAAATTAACCAAGCATATAACACTTCCCCTCAACACCCGATATTAACTATCGGGACAGCTAAAAGAGATATTTATGAAAATAATTGTCGGAATTTCTGATATGCGGATCGGAACCAAACCGGACGATGTTTTAATCACCTATTCCCTGGGCTCGTGCATTGGGGTCGTACTCTGGGATCCAACCGTGAAGGTCGGGGCTCTGCTCCATTATATGCTGCCGGACTCCAATATAGACGTTAACAAGGCACTTCAGAAGCCCTTCATGTTCGCGGATAAAGGTGTTCCCATGATGTTTAAGGAAATCTATAAACATGGTGCCAAAAAAGCCAACATGAAGGTCTATGTCGTGGGCGGGTCTCAGGTTATGGATGATTCCGGAATGTTTAACATCGGCAAACGGAACCAGATGATTATTCGCAAGATGTTTTTAAAAAACAATGTCATGGTTACCAAGGAGGATGTGGGCGGTAATGTCAACCGAACAATAAGCCTCGAGGTGGGAACCGGTCTGATCAAGATGAAGGTCTCCGGCAAAGGGGAGGTGATATTATGACCAGAATGGAAGAGATCATGAATATTGCCAACCATATCCCGCCATTCCCCAAGGTGGCCCTCCAGGTCATGAAGATGCTGGATAACCCGGAGGTCAAGGCTAAAGATCTGGCCCAGGTGATTCAATACGATTCCGCCATTACCGCCAATCTCTTAAAAACCTGTAACGCCGCCTATTTTGGCTTGACCCGCAAGGTATCCTCCCTTGATGATGCCCTGGTGGTAGTAGGGCAGGATATTTTAAAGGATATTATCATCACCAGCAGCAGCGCCAGATTTTACAAGGGCGGAGCTGGAGATGGTTACCAACTGGAGCAGGGTGAACTATGGAAGCATTCGGTTGCCACAGCCATTATGGCCAAAATGATGGCGGCCCATTTTAATGAGGTTAATCCCAACGTCGCTTTCACCGCCGGGCTTCTCCATGATATAGGCAAGCGTTTTTTGAGCAGCTTTGTGGCTGATGAGTTCGCCAAGATCGTTAAGCTGGCCTATGAATCAGGCGGCTCCTTCGTTGAGGCTGAAGTTGAGGTTCTCGGTATGAGTCACGCCGATCTTGGCGCCAAGATCATGAAAAAGTGGCAATTTGATCAAGAGCTTATTATGGCGGTTAAACAACACCATGATCCCGATGCCATTGGCAAGGATCAGCTCACCGCTCTCGTGGCTCTGGCCAATACCCAGATTATGACCATGGGTATCGGTGTTGGCGCCGATGGCCTGACCAGCAAGATTCAGGGCGCGGGTCTGAAACATTACGGGATCACCGGTCGAGATCTTGAGACCTATCTCGCCGGCTTAATGCTGGAGTTGGAAAAAGCGCAAGAGATGATGTCTCTCGCCGCTTAAGGAGGGGTTAACATGGCCTTTAATATTTTAATCGTTGATGACTCGGAAACCATGCGGGCGGTAATCAAAAAAACCGTCAATATGTGCGGCATTGAGCTTGGCACGCTTCAGGAGGCAGGCAACGGCTTTGAGGCGCTGGAGATCATGGCCGAATACTGGGTTGATGTAGTCCTCTCCGACATTAACATGCCGGAGATGGGCGGGATAGAGCTGTTAAGAACCATGCAGGGAGATGAGGTGCTGACAAAAATACCCTTAATCTTTATCTCCACCGAATCCAGCCAGAGCCGCCAGGACGAGGCGGCAAGACTGGGAGCGGCGGGTTATATCAAAAAACCTTTTTTGCCGGAACAGATCAGGGACATACTCTTAGAGGTTCTGAACAAGGCCTATGCCGGCAGAATGGCCGCTGAGGGCAGCGCCTCCCCGGTCGATGATGAAGACGTAGACTTCTAAAATACGGCTGTGCCAACTGAGAGGAGATTATGAATATAGAGACGATAAAGGAGAAAATGAACCAGGCGGCAGCTCAGGTCTTTGGGGCCATGTACTTTACGCCGGTGGAGATGTTGGCTCAGGTTCCGCCGGAACATAAATGGAATCTTGAGGATAAATACGTCAAGGCCGCTATCGCGTACAGCGGCCCCCAACAGGCCGACCTGGAATTCTATTTTCCCATAACCCTGGGCATAAATATAGCCGCTGGATTTATAGGGGTAGACGAAAGCGCCTTAAGCGATGAGCAGATTATTGATACCATGCGCGAGGCCGCCAATATGATTACGGGCTCCTTTCTTGGAATGATAGACGCGGAGGGAGACTGTCGGCTGGGCATTCCCAAAGCTGAAATAGTGAGCGATTTTTCACCAACCAAGCCGGCTGATTTTTCGGCTATAGCCTTGACATCTGACTTTGGACTTTTATGGATTTTTATTAAACCGTAACGGTAATACAAATACACCTTGAAATTATTATGAGAAAGATAAGAGTACTGGTTGTTGATGATTCAGCGGTCGTCCGTAAGGTATTCAGCGAAGAGCTGACCAGGGAAGGGGATATTGAAGTTGTAGGTACCGCTCCTGACCCTTATGTGGCACGAGACAAAATTGTCCAGCTTAAGCCGGATGTTGTGACTCTGGATATCGAAATGCCGCGTATGGACGGCATCACCTTTCTCCGTAAATTAATGAAGTATTTTCCCCTGCCGGTGATAATTGTCAGTTCTCTCACCAAGGCCGGGGGCGCCATAGCCATGGAGGCCATGGATATTGGAGCGGTGGAGGTTATATGTAAACCGGGTTCCGCTTATTCCGTGGGCGACATGAGCGTCCAACTGGCCGAAAAAATCCGGGCTGCGGCCCGGATTAATGTCAAGAGCATGCAGGCCAATGCCGCCGCCCGGTCCCAGGCGGTAAAGAGACCAGCCCTGGCGATTACCAAGACTACCAATAAAATTATCGCCATCGGCTCATCAACCGGTGGTACCGAGGCCTTGAAGCAGGTACTGCCGCTCCTGCCGGCCAGCAGCCCTGGCGTCTTGGTGGTACAGCATATGCCGCCCCATTTTACCACCCAGTTCGCCGCCCGCCTGAATGATTTATGCCAGATCAGGGTGAAGGAGGCTGCCGACGGCGATTCTGTCATTCC
>DRPV01000156.1 GCA_011330685.1 Desulfobacterales bacterium | reverse complement strand
GAAGTTTACAGCCTTTTGAAACGGCCGGACGAAAAGTACGTCACCGAGAAGGCCTACGAAAACCCGATGTTTGTTGAGGATGTGGTTCGTAGGGTAGCGCAGCTGACCATGGCTCATCCCGATATTTCCTGGTTTTCCGTGGGGGTGGAGAGCTTTGAATCAATCCATAAGCATAGCGCTTACGCCTTTACCGACTATCAGGCCATCGGCTGTTAGCAAAATATTTTTTAAACGCCTCTTGCAGACCCGTACTGTTTAAGACGGTTAATGGTTCAATCTCGGCCAGGACAGGACTGCGGCCGTATTCCTCAATTGCCCTTCTGTTGTCATTGTTTATTGTTCCATTCATAATCACCCCCAAAACAGGTATCCGCCGTTTATGAAGCGCCTCAAGGCTGAGCAGAGTGTGATTGATGGTGCCTAAGCCGCTTTTAGCGACTATTATAACCGGCAGTTGAAGATAGCTGATGAGGTCTATCATCAACTGGTTATGGTTGATGGGTACCAGCAGGCCGCCGGCTCCCTCTACTATAATATTCGGGCTCGCGGCCGGCAGATTAAGGTGAGTAAATTCAATTTCAACTCCCTCTGCCGCCGCTGATATATGGGGTGAGGCCGCTTTAGGCAGGCAATAGGCCTCGTCTATGAAATATTTTGGGCTCAGGCCGCTTAAGCGGCGAATAACACTGGTATCCGTCTCCTCTTCCATGCCGCTCTGAATGGGTTTCCAGTAGTGATATTTAAGTCCAGAGAGCAGAATAGCGGCAACCATTGTTTTGCCAACCCCGGTGCCGGTGCCGGTTATGAAGAACCTGGCCGGGAAATCCATTATCTCACCGCTCTTAGATATTGAATATTGTAGGTCATTATCAAAGGAGCGCCGTCAAGTTTGAGCTGCCAGCCTTTGAGGAGCCTGCCCATTTCGCAGCTGTTTAATCTCAGTCCCTTAAGCTGAGTCGCGGCCCCGGTTTTTTTAAGGGAATAGAAAAAATCCCGTACCGTGGCATACTCAATATCAATATTTTCACTCCAGAGTTTAATATCTTTGAATTTTCCCTCTAACCGCGCTGCCAGATGCTGTTGCTCAGGAAGGGGATTAATGGTGCAGGATAAATTTAATTCAGCGCAAATCTGCCGCCATTGCGGGCAGGAATCAGCACCGATATAAGAAAAAAGGATCTGCCCTCCATCCCGTAAAGCAGCCAGGGTATCCTCCAGGGCTGAGGCCGGATCGTTAAACCACTGCATGGTAAGGCTTGATACAATCAGGGCGCAGCCGCGGGCTGCCAGGGCCTCGCCGTCCATAATCAGCCAGATGTGGCGGGGAGGAGAGGCTTTAGTTAGATGCATCCGGCATTGTTCTATCATGCCGGATGCCATATCCGTGAAGATAAGGGAACGATCCCGAAAGACAGTTGATAATTCCCGGCTCAATCTGCCGGTACCACAGCCAATCTCCAGTATCGGGCCTGGCGGCAGATTATGGGGCAGTAAGCCCCCCATTGTGACGATACTTTTTTTCTGCACCAGGGCAAATTCATCATAATCGGCCGCAGCCTGGGAAAAATTACTGGCAATACGTTTCTTCATTGGAGCCTGTTTACACCTGATTCAAAGGGGGAAGAAAATTATTTTCGGCCCTGATTATCCGCCGGCATTCAGCGCTATGGGTGAATGGCAGACCATGTCCGGCCCCTTGTATAATCCGCAGACGGCTCATTGGCAATAATGCATGCAGGGCATGGGCTCTAACTTCGGGAACAATGCGGTCTTCAGCCCCATGTAATATCAGACAGGGCTTTTGGAGCAGTTTGCTGCCGTCAAGTTTACTTTTGTCTAAAAGCTCAAGGTCGTCTTTTATAAGTTTAATATTAAGTCTGCCATCAACAGGGGGGGGAAGCGGCGCGGCGCAATCCCGGTAAAAATCGGCCAGCAGAGCCG
>DRPV01000155.1 GCA_011330685.1 Desulfobacterales bacterium | reverse complement strand
GGCCGGAATGATTATGCCCAATATGGCCACTATGCTGAGTTTTATTATGACCGATGCGGTTATAAGCCCGGCCTTACTGCGGGAGATGCTGCCCAGGGCGGTGGAGCAGTCTTTCAACCGGATAACGGTGGATGGCGATACCTCCACCAATGACACGGTTATCATCATGGCCAGCGGCCGGAGCGGGGGGCCTGAAATTAATGATCTTAACAGCCCCGAGGCCGCGGCTTTTGCCGGGATGCTGCATGAAGTTACCCGTGATCTGGCCTTGCAGATTGTCGCTGACGGTGAGGGAGCGACTAAGCTGGTGACGATTCTGGTTCGCGGGGCGCGAACTGATGCCGAGGCGGAATTGGCGGCTCGAACAGTGGCGAACTCCGCTCTCGTAAAGACGGCCTTCTTTGGTTCAGACCCTAACTGGGGCCGGATAATGGCGGCCCTGGGACGTTCAGGGGCCGCCTTTAATCCGGCCAGGTTGTTAATCTCAGTCGGTGATAACGAGTTAATAAAGGATGGGCGTTTATTGTCGGCCGCCGCTGAGCGCTCCGCAGCCCTTATTATGGCGCGAAAGGAATTTTCCCTGACCATTGATCTAAAAGCGGGAGAAGCCGAGGCAGAGATCTACACCTGTGATCTGTCGCTTGATTACGTGCGGATAAATGCTGATTATCGTACCTGATTGTTTTTTGTAACCGTTCAGCAGAGGCAACAAATTACCCTCAACTCGTAAACTGTAACCGTTCTGGAAAGCGCAGAGTCTGGATAAAAAGAAACGTTTACCAGAGCTTTTTTGAGAAGTTACAAAAAAAAAGGCCGTAACTCATAAGAGCTACGGCCTTAATATATGATGCTATCGTAAAAAGTCGAAAGGTCTAATTCTACCCCTAATGATTTCAAGGGGTTTACCTATAGTAAAATTGCCAAATGTGGACTTTTTACCAGAGCATCATATATAAAATGGTGCCGAAGAGAGGAATCGAACCTCCACAGGAATACTCCCACTAGACCCTGAACCTAGCGCGTCTACCAGTTCCGCCACTTCGGCATTGAAGATGGGGCTAATTTAGTTTTTTCTGCCTATTTGTCAAGCTAATTTATCATATCGTGCTAAAAAAACGCAACTCCAGGCCGGGCTATTGGTAAAAAGCCCTTTCTTTAACGACTATTTGGTTGTAGTTTAACAAATTCCCCCACTAATCTTAACAGAGATGCTGTAAACGTGCGAATATATACCGATCTGCAAGATATTAAACACCCCTTTCCCCGCCCTTTTGTTACCATTGGCAATTTTGACGGTGTTCATCTTGGCCATCAACAGTTATTCAAGACGGTGGTTGATAAGGCCAAACACTGTAAAGGTACCAGTATTGCCATTACCTTTGCCCCTCATCCGTTAAAGGTAGTACGGCCGGATATCGGGATTAAATTAATCTCCACCTGCGACCAGAAACGGGAGCTTATTGCCCAGGCCGATATAGATGTTCTGATTATTATCCCCTTTACCAAGCCATTCGCGACCATCGCCGCCCAGGATTTTGTGGATGAAGCCCTCATCAAGACTATTGGTGTCGAGGAATTGGTGGTGGGTTATGATTACGCCCTGGGCCGAGGTAGAGAGGGCGATATTGCCTTCCTCCGGGAGCAGGGTAAAAAGAAGGGCTTCGCGGTTTCGGTAATAGAGGCCATCTATGTTGATGGTATGCTGGTCAGCAGTACCAAAGTCAGAGAATTGGTGAGTCAGGGCCGAATGCGGGACGTGAGGAAGCTTTTGGGACGTTTCTACCAAATCCGGGGCGAGGTTCAAAAGGGCCAGCAGCGGGGCGGCAGATTGCTGGGCTTTCCCACCGCCAATCTCCATATTGCCGCCGACGACCTCTGCCCGAAGCATGGGGTCTATGTCACCCAGGTCTTCTATGACGCCAAGTGTTACGGCGGTGTTTTAAATATCGGTTACAACCCCACCTTTGAGGGCCGTAAGATATCCGCCGAGACCCATATTTTTGATTTTAATCAGGATATATACGGTAAAGATATCAAAATAAACCTGCTGCAATATATCCGGGGAGAACGTAAATTCTCCGGCCCGACAGCCTTAGCTGAGCAGATAGGGCAAGATATTGAAGAGGCCAGAGGGGTATTGTTCAAGGCCCAGCAGGATCATCTTCTCAGCTATACCACTGTAAGTGCTCCATGAGCACCCTGCTGCACGCGAGCGAGTCCTTCGATATGCAGGGAGCCGGTGTGTAACTTCATATAACCCCCTGACTGTAAGCGTTTCATGGACGCCGCCATGTGCACGTTCCTTTTTTTATTTCGCAATCCAACCTTTCGTGGTAATGCTTAATCCATGATTGACGATCGGCGTTTTACAGATTTTCTGCGTAATGACTATCATGGTCATATATTAAACAACGATTATTCGGATGCCTTGAAAACGCATGTCCAAAAGGCCATAGTCCGTTTTATTGATTTAGAGCTGATGGGGCTCTCCGCCATTCCCTATATTGCCGCCTGGAATATAGATGAAGCCCATCATATATGGTACGAATACAGCGGCTTTCGTCTCTCCGCGTTGTTACAATGTGACCCGCGGGAGACGGCCGAAATGTTGCGCTGCTGTATTGTTGACCGCTGTACATATCCGCCCCCCCAGACCGAGGATCAGATAACACCCGAGATAATCGACCGCCACCTGCTTACTAACGCGCGCTGGCGCATACGCGGTCAGGTCAGGCAGCGGGGCATGGCTGAGGCCATTTATAAAATAGCCCCGCCCGAGGCCGCGCCGTTCTGGCTCAAAGATCAGGCCACCATTGAGACGCATGCTGACGATCATATCTGCCTTTCACTTGGTCTCCTGTTTGTGGTCACCAAAGAGATGCGGGTTGAAGAAGAATTACGACAGGCCAAAGAAGAATTACGCCTTCACCGGGATCATCTTGAATCCCTGGTGGAACAAAGAACCGTTGAACTCAAAAAGGCCCAGTTGGAAATTGTTTACCGCCTGGCCCGAGCGGCAGAATTCCGCGATAAATGGACAGGGCTCCATATAAATAAAATCAGCCGTTATTGCGCCATTATTGGCCGGGGAAGCGGACTCAGCAGCTATAAAAATACCCTGTTGTTCCAGGCCGCTCCCATGCATGATATTGGCAAAATAGGCATCTCTGATCAGATTCTGCTGAAGACCAGCCGCTTAACGACTAATGAGTTTAAACTCATGCAAAACCACAGCCGTATTGGGGCGCAATTGTTATCCGGTTATGATTCTGAACTCCTGCGGGTGGCCAAAAATATCGCCCTTACCCATCATGAAAAATGGGATGGCAGCGGCTACCCGCGCGGTCTGCACGGCAAGAATATTCCTTTAGCCGGGCGTATAACCGCTATTTGTGATGTCTTTGATGCCCTTACTTCATTTCGGCCCTACAAAAAGCCCTGGTCTTTCCGGCAGGCGGTAATGGAAATAAAAAATGGCGCCGGCAGTCATTTTGATCCACGGCTCATTAAAATATTCCTTAAGCATGCCTCTCAGATTAAAGAGATTTACGATTTTAATTCAAAACAATAGAGGCCGCTTAAAATATTATTCATTTATTTTCCCTTAACCCTTTTTATTTTTCAAACAATGTATATCATTACTAATAAGGTTGTTGAGAATTTCAACAAACCCCTGCTAAGGAGCCGGCGGCCGCCCTCCCCCTCTTTTCTCCTTTCTAATGGTCTCCGTGCTCCTTAGCTTTTTTGATATTTTATTCCTGTACTTCCTATTTTTTTCTTCCTGTTATGCCATCATTTTTTTTGACAAATATTGCCAGACTGTGCTGTAATATAAAAATATAAAAATATAAAAAATGTAACTTAGTTACAGCTCACAATTCAGGGCAGCTTATCCGCCTTGGCTGAATAGTTACAAATATTATTAAATGTATGGAGGTAACAAAAATGAAAATGGTTGACATCAAAAGAATTGCTAAACGAGTAGGCTGTAAACCAGGACGCCTCAAGAAGGCGGATTTAATTAAAAAAATTCAGGAGGCGGAAGGTAATTTCCCCTGCTTCCAGACCGCTGATGGTTATTGTAGTCAGGAAGGCTGCTCCTGGCGTGACGACTGTCTTAGCGATTGAATCGTTAGCTGCCGGCGTTTTTCCCTTTTAGAGCGTTATCTGACAGATATGAAAATCACCTGCCAAGGGTGTTGAGCTTGCCGCGACTTTCGGTAGTTGTGCCGGGGTAACCGGGCAGAGCTGTTTATATGGAAAGGTTTTAAAAAAACCCTGAAAGGATATTTATGTCTCAATGGTATCTCAGTTATAACGGTAAGAAAATCGGCCCCATGGATCTTAATCAGGCTCGGGCGGAGGCCCGCCGTAATCCAAACGGTCACGCTTGGCATTCCGGTCTGGTAGAATGGGTACCGATTAAAAGTATCGACGAATTGATGACGGCCGGTGATACGGCGGTGCCGCCGCCCTTTAAGGGCCGCCGTACCGCCGATGAAATTGACTATAAGATATTCGGCTCCGAGATGCAGTTTGTGGAGGTTGAGCTGGATCCCGGTGAATCGGCAGTCTCAGAGGCCGGAGCCATGATGTACAAGGATAATTCCATTCAGATGGAAACCATATTTGGTGATGGTTCTCAGAGTCAGAAAGGTTTCATGGGTAAGTTGCTTGGGGCCGGGAAGAGGCTTTTGACCGGCGAGAGTCTATTTATGACCGCCTTTACCCATGGCGGCCATGGTAAGGCCCATGTCGCCTTTGGGGCTCCATACCCTGGTAATATTATCCCCATTTCTCTGCCGGATATGGGCGGCTGCCTGATCTGCCAGAAAGATGCCTTTCTCTGCGCCGCCAGAGGGGTTTCCATCGGTATTTATCTACAGCAGAAGATTATGACCGGGCTCTTCGGCGGGGAAGGCTTTATCATGGAAAAGCTGGAAGGTGACGGGATGATTTTTATTCACGCCGGCGGCACCGTTATTAAGAGGATGCTGGCCGCTGGTGAACGTATACAGGTGGATACCGGTTGCGTGGTCGCTATAGAGCCGGCGGTTAAGTTTGATATTCAGCAGGCCGGTAATATCAAGAGCGCCCTCTTTGGCGGTGAGGGATTCTTCTTTACCAATCTGGAAGGCCCCGGTCGGGTCTGGCTTCAGTCTTTGCCCTTCTCCCGTCTCGCCGGCCGCATGCTGGCCGCCGCGCCGGCTAATGGCGGCAGCCGGGGGGAAGGCTCGATATTAGGCGGCCTGGGGAATCTTATTAATGGTGACAATAGTTATTAGCCGGTAACGGTTCAATAACAGTAATGTCATGAGGACTTTTGTAATTGGCGATATTCACGGCTGTCATCAAGCCCTTATGGCCCTGCTGGCCAAAATCAACTCTACCCCCGGCCAGGATACCCTGATCTTTCTCGGTGATTATATTGACCGGGGGCCGGAATCCCGGCAGGTCGTGGAAACGGTTATTGGTCTCATGGGCAGCTTCAAGAGGATAATCACCCTTATGGGTAACCATGAGGAGATGTTTAATAATTATCTCGAAGGCCTGGGGCGGGATATTTATTTGCAGGTCGGCGGGCGGCAGACCATTGCCAGCTATGGCGGAGAAGCGGCAATCGCGGCCGGAGGATTACCGGCCGGGCATCGACGCTTTTTTCGGGAGCTGGAATTATATTGGCAGGATGATAAATATATCTATGTCCATGCCGGCGTGCAGCGGGGTGTTCATCTCAGCATGCAGAGTCGGGACTGGTTGCTCTGGAGCCGGGAGCAGGGGCATGATCCCGGCCTGGGCAAGATAGTGGTTTATGGTCACACTGCCCATAGCAGGCCACGAATCACTGAATGGGGGATCGGTATTGATACCGGGGCGGTATACGGCGGCAGGCTCACCTGTCTCATTCTGCCGGATATGGAGTTTGTTTCTGTCCCTTGCCGGAGTTATTGGCCCTCTTAACTTTCGTAAGTGTTGAACAAGTTACATCCCCATGGTCGTATTCTAAAAGGCCTAAATAGATGAGGTAAGCGCAGACTCCGAGATGGGGTGCAGCTGAATGGTTACCTATATTTCTAACTATTCAGCAAAGGCAATAAATTACCCGGAACTCGGAACCGTAACCGTTCAGATGTGCTCCAGGTTCGTTTGTTTTGACCTCCGAGTCTGTACTCCCTGTACGTGAGGAGGGCAAAACGGACGAAGATGGGGTGCAGCTGAATGGTTACCTATATTTCTAACATGCGGTTCAGAGCTAAACTGGCCAAAGCGGCGGTTTCTTTGTCCACCTTAATCTGGTTTACGACGTGGCCGGCAGCCAGATTATCCAGTACCCACAGGAGATGGACGGGGTCAATACGGTACATGGTGGAGCATTTGCATTCCACCGGAGACAGAGATCGGATATTTTTATCCGGGAATTGGGCTGTTAAACGCTTTACCAGATTGATTTCGGTGCCCACCGCCCAACTGCTGTCGGCCGGGGCCTCGCTCACGGCCTTGATAATCATCTCCGTGGAACCCTGGAGGTCAGCGGCCTCCACCACCTCGCGGCGGCATTCCGGATGGACGATAATTTTCACCTCGGGATCGGCCTGGCGGATGCCGGCAATCTGGGCGGCGGAGAACTGCATGTGAACCGTGCAGTAACCGTCCCAGAGGATTATCCTGGCCCTCTTAAGCTGCTCCTGGCTGTTGCCGCCCAGTATTTCTCCCCGCCGCCAGAGGACAACCTCTTCATCTGGAATACCGGCGGCCTGGGCCGAGTTGCGGCCGAGATGTTCATCGGGGCAGAAAAAGACCTTCTCGCCCTGCTCCAGAGCCCAGTTCAATACCCGGCCGGCATTGGATGAGGTGCAGACCGAGCCGCCATGTTCCCCGACAAAGGCCTTGAGGCTGGCCGAGGAATTAACATAGGTTATGGGGATAAGCCGACTGGTATTCAGAAAAGGGGCAAGTTCACGCCAGAGCCCCTTCACCTCGCCGCTGGTGGCCATATCGGCCATGGAGCAGCCGGCGGTCAGGTCAGGAAGGATGACAATCTGGTCATCACCGGTGAGAATATCGGCGGATTCGGCCATGAAATGCACCCCGCAGAAGATTATATAGCGCCTGTCGGCCACCTGGGCCGCGTTATGGGCCAGTTTCAGTGAATCGCCGGTGTAGTCGGCAAATTGGAATATATCGTCCTGCTGGTAATGATGACAGAGCAGCAGAACCTCCTGCCGTAATTCTTCCTTACGGGCCGTGATTCGTTGTAAAATCACCTCGTCCTTCAGCTTATTATAATCAGCAATATCAATCTGTTTTACATTTTTCATAATTCATTAGTCACGGGTTAAATAAAGTAAGGCCCGTCGCGGGAGGGAATCCGCGATGGGCCTTAAATGTAATTTAAGAATGTTTTTATGTACAGTAAATTTTATCTTTACACCGCGATCTAATAGGATCGTACCCAGGCGGCACAAGGCCCCTTATCACCTTCGGCTTCGCCGAATTTTACGGCATCGCCCTCATTGATTTTTTCAATGGACATATCCTTCAGGGCGTTTTCGTGAAAATAGATTTCGCGGCCATCGGTGGTGGCAATAAAGCCGTATGATTCATAGGGCACTATTTTTTTGATTACCCCTTCCTGATTACTGGGCAGGGTTGTATCAACTTTGTTGGTCTGCCGCCTTTTACGCTGCAGCTCTTTAAGCTGCAGGCCCAGGGTATCAAAGGCATCACCTAACATGGCACGAATCTTATCGCCCTTGCGTTTAACTACCACTGTGTCGTTGGGGACAGAGGCCACGAGCTGTAATTCGTACCCCCCCTCTTTGTGGTGTTTGGCGTCCGCAATGGTTATTCGGAGATTATGCACCAAACCAGGATGATGCCTGTCAAGTCTCTCCCTTTCAGTATTAATTTTGTCCTGCCAAGATTTTCTGATTTCAATATTGCGGCCTTCTACCTGTAGCTCCATAGAAATCCTCCATTTTTGTCTGAAAGCCCTTAATCGTCTGCGACACCATAAGTGAAGCATGGGACTTTCATTGTTCTTAAGGCCGACCGATATGGCACAGCCTGACTGCTTAAATTTTGCTGATCTGCAACGGTTCAGGAAAGAAGATAGTACTTTATTCGTAACTATCCAGCCAGGGCTGGTGTATTTAAGGGAAAAGTTAAATTATAAATGCTATTATACCATAGAGTTCAGCTTCTTATGAAGCAAAATTATAGTCCCCGGCCAAAACGTCTGAGCAGGGCCTGCTGTCTGTAGAGGGAGTCACTGATTATCTCAGTGCTTATTTCGCCGCTCTTTTCGGCTCGGGTCAGCTCGTGGAGCGCCGCTCGTACCTTGTCGTGGTCATGGCAGATTAATAAAAGATCGGCCCCGGCCAGCAGGGCCTGTAGAACGGCCTGGGGGAATGGCATGAACAACTCAATGGCACCCATCTCTAAATCATCGGTAATGATTAAACCATCGTAGCCGCATTCGTCTCTGATAAGTTCTCCAACCACCTTGGGTGACAGGGTGCCTGGTATCTGGGGGGCTATGGCGTTGTAAACGGCATGTGAGGTCATGAAGGCGGCAGCGCCGATAGCCGCGGCCAGCCGGAAGGGAGCCAGCCCCTCTTCTTTAAAATAGGAGAGCGGCAGGTCAACTTCCGGTAGTTCCTTGTGGGGATCAAGAGTTGCCGCGCCCAGGCCGGGAAAGTGCTTGGCACAGGCCGCTACACCGGCGCCTTGCAGGCCGGTAATCAGGAGATGTCCCAGCTCTGTAACCTGCCGCGCGTCTCCGCCTAAGGAACGCTCTTCCATGAACAGATCCTGATCGGCGGGGCAGATATCCAATACCGGGGCCAAGTTCATATTGATACCAACCTCCCGGAGTTCTCTGGCGCAGGTAGCGGCGTATTCCGCCAGCAGCTTTTTGTGATTTGGAGCGCCTGAGAGCTTGTGCATGGCCGGGAACTGGGTGAAGGGCCTGGGCAGCCGGGCAACCGGGCCGCCCTCCTGGTCGATGGAAATCAGGGGCCGGGGCAGGCCGCGCTGCCGACAGGCCTCGTTCAGGGCGACACAAAGAGTTTGTAACTGTGGTTTATTCTTGACGTTCCGCCGAAAGATAATAAAATTATGGACACTGTGTTCATTAATGAGCTCCAGGGTGGATTCGTCCAGTTCCGTCCCTGGAAGGCCAATCATGAAAAGATGGCCGCCGGTAAGCGCTTGAGAGTTGTTATGAGGCATGGTTCTGGCCCTCATCTTGATAAACGGCCGGGTCGGGGCATCCAGCCTCGGCAAAGCCCTTGAGGCGCAAAAGACAGGCGTCACAGGCCCCGCAGGCCCGGCCGGCGGCATCGGGGTCGTAGCAGCTATGGGTGCGGCTGTAGTCAACCCCAAGTTCCAGGCCGCGAAGAATTATCTCCTTTTTGCTGAGTTCTAATAACGGGGCGTTAATCGTCAGTTCACGGCCCTGGGCGGCCCCGGCCCTGGTGGCGAGACGGGCCAGCCGGCTGAAGGCCTCAAGGTATTCGGGGCGGCAATCCGGATAACCGCTGTAGTCCATGGCGTTAACCCCGATAAAAATGTCAGCCGCTCCGATAACCTCGGCCCAGGCCATGGCGTAGGAAAGGAAAATGGTGTTACGGCCCGGAACATAGGTGACTGGAATGTCATGGGTGTCATTGCCAATGGCGGCCGGGTCGTTGTGCTTGGGGACGGCAAGAGCGCTGGTTAAGGCCGAACCGCCTATCCGGTCCAAGCCTAACTCCAGCACGAGATGATCTTCGGCCTGGAAGCGGGCGGCCGTCTCTCTGGCCCGCTGGAGTTCAATAACCTGCCGTTGACCGTATGAAAAACTTAAACAGTAACAAAGATAGCCTGCCGCCCTGGCAATAGCGAGAACGGTGGTGGAGTCAAGGCCGCCGCTTAAGAGGATTACGGCTTTTTTCTGATTTTCCTGATTATGTGGAGGAGGTGCGGCTTCTACAGGGGTATGAATTTTGGTGTGGCTGTTGGTGGTCATCTAAAACCTTATGGGAATTTTTTTGATAATTTTTATCCCGGACGGCTTGACAGCCGCCTGATAAGCGAGAAGCATTACTCCAAGGCCTTGAGCCTGACGCAATGCCGCGCAATATTGAGGGTCAATTTCTGCGGCCGGTCTAAAATAATCAGCGTCGGCCCGTTGGACACAAAACAAAACAGCGGCCTTAAATCCCTGACTTCGTAAAGCGGCCAGCTCCCGCATATGTCTGGCCCCGCGCTTGGTCACCGCGTCCGGGAACATCGCTGCCCCGTCCGCCGCCAAGGTACAACTCTTTACCTCAAGGTATATCATATCATTGTCATCTTCTAAAAGAAAATCAAGGCGGCTGGAGTTAGAAACCTTAATTTCCGGCCTTATTGTCTTAAGGCGGCTGAACTCCTGGATGATTCCCGCTCGCAGGGCCTCGGCTACCAAGGCATTGGTTCGCCCGGTATTGACCCCTATCCAGCAGGAGCCCGGCCGGGTCAGCTCCAGGGTGCAGGGGTATTTGCGCTTGGTATTATCAGAGTAGGAGAGCAGAACATCACATCCCGGTCGCAGGCAGTTGGTCATGCGGCCGGTATTGGGGCAATAGACGGTGGTTTCCTTATTGTCAGGCATTCTGACATCGACCAGGAAACGTTTGTAGCGCCGCAGGAAAACTGCCGCTTGTAATTCGGGGTCAAATTTCATAAAAAATGTGTAACCATTCAGCTGCACCCCATCTTCGTCCGTTTCGGAGTCTACGCTTACCTGCCCTCCTCACGTACAGGGAGTACAGACTCGGAGGTCAAAACGAACGAACCTGGGGCACATCCGGAGTCTTCGCTTTCCTGAACGGTTACAGCTCACAGTTTAGGGCAATTCGGTGCCTTAGCTGAATAGATACAAAAATGTAAACGTTCCATGAACACCCTGATGTGCGTGCTTGAAACGTTTACACCTCGGGAGGAGTTTTTTTTAACTGTAGCTTATATTGATTGTTGTTACCCTTTTTTATTAGAAACTAACATGGCTGAATCAAAAAAAACAAAATCTGTTAAAAATAAGGCTGTGGCTCTGCGTTACGATCAGGAGAGTAATCGGGCTCCGGTCGTTATTGGTAAGGGTGAAGGTCTGATTGCCGAGCGCATTATTGCTCTGGCGCGGGAACATGATATTCCCATTCACGCCGATGCCGATCTGGTGGAGATATTATCCCGTCTCAAGGTGAATGAGGAGATTCCGCCGGAAACCTACATCCTGGTTGCCGAAATTCTGGCCTTTATCTATCGCGCTAACGAGAAATATCAGCCTGAGGGCTGATAGGCAGTATTTACCGACTTCCGCTTTTTTATCAAGGGCCGCCGCCTCTGATTCCCCCATCTTTTTAAAAATTCCAACCCGCTTATATTCCCCTCAGGCGCCTTGTGTCCGGCGATAAAGTTAGATTATCCCGAACGTCAAGGCTGATGGCACCTTAATTGCAAGAAAACGAGGATGAAACTATATAATTTGAGGAGGGAATACGGTGTTTATTAAAAATCGTCTTGGGCTCACCGAGGCCACAGAGACCATGGTGGCTCAGGAACAAAGACTGAATCAAGTAGCCAATAATCTGGCTAATGTCAATACCGACGGTTATAAAAAAGATGATTTAACCTTCTGGGAGATGATGTTCAAGGCGGCCGGCAACCGGATGCGGGTGGGCAAGGGCATCAAATCAATAATCGACCAGAGCCAGGGGGCGGTGCAGAAGACCGATAACCCCTTGGACTTTGCCATTAACGGCCGGGGATTTTTCAAGATCCAGACGCCGCAGGGGATTCGTTATACCAGAGACGGAAATTTCACTTTAAACAGCGGCGGTCAGTTGAGTACGGCTGACGGCAATCTGGTGATTGGCAACGGCGGCCCTATCTCCCTGAATTCAGAGCATATTGAGGTCGGCCGGGATGGCACTATCAGCTCCGGCGGCCAGGTCGTTGACCGTCTGGCCGTGGTGGATTTTACTGAGCCGAGGGGTCTGGTCAAAGAGGGTAACAGCCTTTTTAAGTTAAAGCCCGGCAATCAGGAATTACAGGCCTCTAAGGTCGATATTAAACAGGGGTATGTCGAGGCCTCAAACGTAAGTGTGGTCAGGGGGATGACCGAGATGATTGATCTGCAGAGGTCGTATCAGGCCCAGCAGAAGATGATTCAAACCCTGGATGACCTGGATCATCAGGCTATTTCCAGAGTTGGAAATTTGACAGGGTGAGTCCAATGCTGACGGTAAATCACCCTAAAAATATATGAGACAAGGAGAAAAACTATGATCCGCGCCCTTTATTCAGCTCGTACCGGGATGGACGGCCAGCAGACCCAGTTGGATGTCATCGCCAATAATCTGGCCAACGTCAATACCGGCGGTTTTAAGAAGAGCCGGGTGCAGTTTGAGGATTTATTTTATCAGTCGCTTCGGGAGGTGGGGGCGCAGACCGTGGGCGGCGGGATGGTTCCCACCGGGGTGCAGGTGGGGCTGGGTACCAGGGTGACTTCGGTACAGAAGCTCTTTACCCAGGGCTCATTTACCCAGACCGGCAATGACCTTGACATGGCTATTGAGGGAGACGGCTTTTTTAAGATCAGTCGTGACGGCACGGATTATTACACCAGGGCCGGGAGCTTTAAGCGTGACGCCGACGGCTATATCGTGACAGCCAACGGTAATCGACTGCAGCCGGAATTTGCCATCCCCGATGGTACCACCGAGCTGGCTATTGATTCCAGCGGTCTGCTGACGGCCAAGGATAACGCCCAGCAGACCTTGGGCTCGGTACAGCTTACCCTGGTGCGTTTTGTCAACCCGGCCGGCTTAAAGAGTGTGGGCAGCAATCTCTTTGCCGAAACAACGGCCTCCGGGGCTCCGGTGGAGGATAATCCGGGCAGTAACGGTATGGGCAGCCTTGCACAGCATTTTTTGGAGACCTCCAATGTTGATGTCAGTGAGGAAATGGTGAATTTGATTATTACCCAGAGGGCCTACGAGGTCAACTCCAAGGCGATTACCACCGCTGATCAATTAATGGAGATAGCCAACAGTCTGAAACGATAATTTGGGATAATTGCGGGGGGCTAAATTGGCATCTGGAAGGCGGCAGGCCGTAATTTGTTGAGGTTGGAACTATGGTGTTAAGGCATAAGGGCAGGGGATGGCTGTTAATTATGGCGGCAGTGATTGGAGCGCAGTTTATTGCCGCCTGGCCGGCTGGAGCCGGTTCCATGGTAACCCTGAGGCAAAGTGACCTGGAGAAGGTGTTTATGAATATGTTGCCCACGGGCAGCAGGACAAAATCCTATCTGCCGGGCATAGAGCGGCGCTTAAGTCATTTTAGAGCCCGGCCGGCGGTGGTTAAGGTCTTGTCCGGGCCGCTTACTTATCGGTTGTTGTCAAAAAGTGGTAACGACACCGGGCTGCGGCAGGAGATGGAGGTCGCCATCATGGCGGCTGACCGCAAAGAGGTACGGGTGAGCATGAGCGCTGATGTGGAACTCTGGGGGGATGTGGTCTGCGCGGCCCGTAATCTCTCCCGTAATACTATACTGCGGGCCGCTGATCTTGATACCATGCGGCGCAATATAACCATGTTGGGCCCTGATGTTATTACTGATCCCGCTCAGGCGGCGGGTCTGCAGTTAAAGACCACCATGCGGCCGGGGTCGGTTTTCTTTAAACGCCTGCTGAAGCGGCCGATGATTGTTAAGCGGGGCGATATGGTCACCATTGTCGTTCATTCCGGGGCGCTCGTGGTGAGGGCGGCGGGCCGGATAGACATGGCCGGAGCCTTGGGGGATATGGTTATGGTGAAGAATTTGATGAGCCGTAAAAAGATTTACGCCCGGATTGTTAATGCCCATGAGGTCGAGGCGGTATATTAGGAGAATTATAATGCGAATACTTAGACTTTACGGTTGTTTGTTCTTCCTGATAGCCGGTTGTGCCGGACAGAATCCAGCGGTCGCGGATAAACCGGTATTGCCGGAGCGTTACAGTATGCCGGCGGCTGACCATGTAACGGCCGCCGCCCCGACGGGGGCTATATTTAATCCGGCCGCCAAGAATATTTATGAGGATGACCGGGCTCACAAGGTGGGTGATATCCTCCTGGTGAAGATCGTCGAGAATTCCAGCGCCGATAAAAATGCTGAAACCAAGACCTCGCATGATTCCAGTCTCAAGGGTGGTGTCTCTTCACTCTTTGGCTATGAAAGCCTGTTCCGGGGCCGTCATGGCGCGCAGACTCCTTCCTTGACCAGTATGAATGCCGACTTGACCAAATCCTTTCATGGTAAGGGTGAAACCTCGCGCGACAGTCAGGTAACCGCCACCATATCAGCCAGGGTAATTAATATCTCGCCAACTGGTAATCTGATGATTCGCGGTTATCAGGAGGTACGGGTTAACAATGAGACCCAGCATATTATCCTCTCCGGCATTATCCGGCCGGAGGATATTAGCAGTGATAATACTATATTGTCTTCCTATATTGCCGATGCCCGCATTGAATATAACGGTGTCGGATCGTTAAGCTCCAAGCAGCGGCCTGGCTGGTTCGCTAATCTCATTGATGTAGTCTGGCCGTTTTAGGGCGGCAAATATTGCCGCTTTATGGTGGCACGTTAATTGCTTTTATATAAATTCAGGGGCAGTTTCTGGCCGCCCCCTTGAATACAGGAATTTTTTATGAAAAAAATACTCTTAATTATAACCCTATTTTTGCTGGATGTTGCGGTCTTGACTGCCCAGGGAGCCCGTCTGAAGGATATGGCTCAGGTGGACGGGGTGCGTGATAATCAATTATTAGGCTACGGCTTGGTGGTGGGGCTGCATGGTACTGGTGATGGCAACAAATCAACCTTCACCACCCAGGGGTTGACCAATATGTTGAAGAATATCGGCATGAATATCAACTCCAACGATATTAAGGTGAAGAATGTAGCCGGGGTCTTGGTGACCGGCAGTCTGCCGCCTTTTGTCAAAAACGGTCAGGAAATTGATGTTACTGTATCTTCTCTTGGTGATGCCGCCTCTCTGCAGGGTGGCACCCTGATTGCCACCCCTTTGCGTGGTTTAGACGGTAAGATTTATGCCATGGCCCAGGGGCCGGTGAGTATAGGCGGTTTTGTCGTGCCGGGCGGGCGGAGAGGCGGCCAGAAGAATCATCTCACCGTGGCTCGTATTCCCAATGGTGCTACGGTGGAGAGAGAGGTGCCGGTCTCTTTTGCCGGGCGGAATTATGTGACTATCAGCCTGGACAGGCCGGATTTTACCACGGTAATCAGGGTCGTGAAGGCCATTAATAATGATCTCGGGGGCGATTTCGCCAAGGCCCAGGATGGGGCCAGCGTCCGGGTAGAGGTGCCGGAATCCTATAAAAACAGGCAGGTCGCCCTGCTGGCAAAATTAGAGGATCTGGATGTACGGCCGGACAACCATGCCATGGTGGTGATAGATGAACGTACCGGCACCGTGGTCATGGGCGAAAATGTCAGGATCAGCCGGCTGGCCCTGGCCCATGGTTCCCTCAGCGTGCAGGTCTCCGCCGCCAAAACACCACCAATTGCCTCGGCTATGGTGGGCAAGCTGTTGACTAATAAAATGGTGAAGAAAATGACCGCCCAGATTGCCAGCGCCACGGCCGGCAAGACCTCTAAAAAACTGGCGGAGATTGATCCGGGGGTTACCCTGGGCCAATTAGTGCGGGCCCTTAATTCCGTGGGGGTTGCTCCTCGTGATCTAATCGCTGTTTTACAGGCCATTAAGGCGGCCGGGGCGCTGCAGGCCGAATTAAAGATTATCTAAGGGAGGAGGGTGATGATGCGGATAGATGGGGCGGGAGTGGAGCTCAAGCAAACGGGGGCGGCTGCCGATAAGCTTAAAGAGAAGAAATTGCGTAAAGCCTGCCATGATTTTGAGGCCCTGATGCTTAAACAGCTGCTCACTACCATGCGGAAATCCATTCCCAAAGACGGCATATTCGGGGGGGGATATTCCTCTGATATGTATCAGTCAATGGGAGATGATGCCTTGGCTCAGGATATGGCCAAGGGGCGGGGTATGGGCCTTGGTGACAGCCTGTACCGCCAGTTAAGCCGCGGCCCCCAATCAATAGTTCATCGTTACAACCAGGATAAAAAAATATGAAAAAGCTAAAACCGGAAATAGTGGAAAAGCTCATTGAAGGGCTGCGGACTAATGCCAGATTTTCGGAAGAACTTAATAGTCTTCTGCGGGATGAAAATAAGGCCTTGAAGGCGATGGCGGCTCAGGAACTTTTCAGGCTTTCCAAGGAGAAGGAAAGTTTACTGACTAGGATTCAATATGTGGATGATATCCTGAAAGGTGTTATTGAGGAGGCGGTTGCCGCGGAGGATGATAAACCGCCGGTCTCGACCTTGGCGGCCATTTTGCCCCTGCTGGCAGATAGTGAGTGCCGGATTGTCGAGCAGTACAGGCAAAACCTGCGGGAGCTGCGCCTGGAGATTCAAACCCAGACCCTGATAAACCGGCGGGCGACCATGGATACCTTGTCCTGCTTAAATGAGGCGGTTAGTCTTTTAACCGGCCCCGAGGCTTCGGCCCCTGCTACCTACGGGGCTGCCGGCTTCAGGCGGAGCAGCGTCCAGCCCAGCCTGATCAGTCGAGAGGTCTGAAGAATGCCAAGTATCGCGTCGGTATTAAATATAGCTAAGGAGGCCCTGCTTACTCATCAGGCCTCAATCAATGTGGCGGGGCATAACATCGCCAATGTTGATGATCCGGGCTATACCCGTCAGATACTGGATTTGACCACTCCGGTGGCCACTCCCGACCGGGCAGGATTTTTCGGTAACGGGGTGCGCAGTGAATCGGTGGTGCGGCAGTATGATCGGTTTATGGTGAAACGGCTCATGGACCAGAATTCCACCATCAATAATCTGCAGGCCCAGCAACAGATAATGAAGGTAGTGGGAACCACCTTTAATGAGGCTCCCGGTCTGGCGGTAAATGATTTGATGAGCCAGTTTTGGGCCGCCTGGCAGGCCTTAAGCAATAACCCTGAATTGTCTTCCGCCCGCCAGACTGTGGTGCAGAAGGCGGAAATTTTAAATGATAAGTTTCAGTCCATGACCGCGGATATCAACCAGGTCAAACTCAATATAGGCGAGAACCTGAAGTCCACAATCAGTGCCGTAAACAGTCTGACTAAACAATTAGCGAATATTAACGTGAAGATTTCCGCTTCCGAGACCACTCGCCAGCAGCAGAATGATCTGCGTGATACCAGGGATGATTTGTTAAAAAAACTCTCCGGCTACGTGGATGTCAATTATTTTGAATCTGCCAACGGGGCCTATACCATAATGCTTGGTGATGGTCATTCTCTGGTCAATAATAACGAGTCCTGGAGCCTGGATTGGTCGGATAACAAGCTCCATTGGGTGCAGACCTCCGCCACCGGTGCCCAGACCATGGCGGTTATCCCCTCCGGTGAGGCTCTGGGTGCCAAGCTTGGGGGACTGGTCGGGATGAATAATCAGCTGGTTGAGGGTAATCCTGATAATTATCTCGGCCGTTTGAACTCTCTTGCCAATTCTCTGATCAGGGAGGTTAATCAGCAGCACAGTCAGGGCGTGGGAATGGTGCCTTTCTCTGATCGTCTTGTCAGTTCTGAAGCGGCCCATGATGCCGCGCTGCTGCATACCACGGTGGATGTTGATACTGCCGCCGAGACGATTATTGCCGGCAGTCTGCAGATTAACGGCCGGGATATTGGCCGGATTGACGGTAGTTCCGTGGTCTATGGCCAGGCCATGGGTAAGACCTATAACGCCGCAGTGGCTATCAATAACGCCGGGGCCGGGGTTATCGCTAAAATGACGACTCAGGTGGCCGGCGATGCCGTGACCCCCATGACAGCCGCAGATAACGGCCAGACTATCAGCTTTACGGTAAACGGTATCGCGGTAAATTATACGGTTGATGCCGCCGGTGCCCCGGATGACACCGATCCGGCGCTTTTGGCCTCTCATTTAAAGGATGCCGTTAATCAGGCGATCAGTGACTATAATGATAATGTGGGACTCACCCCGCCTCAGACCAATCAGCCCAAGATTACCATTGAGGCGTTGGTGGGGAATGGCTTGAACGGCGGGGCTGTTAACGCCCTTGTTCTGCGGAATACAAATAAGGGCGATGAATCGCAGATTGTCCTTGCCGGTCTTGATCAAACGGATCCGGTGGAGGCCAAGGCCGGCCTTACCGATGGAACCTATACGGCCGATGCCGCGCATAATACCGGCGCTCTTTCCGTCTTCACCGGCTCGGGGCCCATCAGTATTGACGGCGGGGCTGATGACACCATTATGGCCGAGCTGGGCTGGGCCGGGACGGTTCATTACAGCGATAATGCTGTGACTGTTCCGGGAGCGAATTCTCCCGTTTCCTTTACCGTTAACGGTCATGCGGTTTCGGTTAATCTTTTATCTGCCGATACCGCGGCCCAGAACGCCCAGTTGATAGTCGATGCGATAAATCTGGTCAGCGCCAAGAGCGGAGTTACCGCTAAGGTGGGAAACGGCACTAACGGTGGAATATTGAATGCCGTTGTCTTTTCCAGTGAGACCTCGGATATAAGGGTGGATAATATCAGCGGGGCAGGGAGCGGTAATCTCGGCTTTACAAAGTTTACCAAGCTTGGGGTGGCCAAGGCCGACGAGACGGCCAATGATGGTAAATTATCATATACCTTTGCTGATAACGGCGTGGCCAACTCTCTCATGGGGCTGGATTATGCCGATACCCTGAGTACCGATGGCAAGAGTTTTAAGATGTGGCTCTACAATAAGGACGGTTCTCTCGCTCTGGCTCAGCCGGTATCCATCCCCCTGGAACGGGCCTATAATTTACAGGATGTGGCCGATGTTATTAACAAATCAATCGTTAACGCCATTAATGACCCGACGGTGACAACCCCCTGGGTGGAGGCCACGGTGAGCGACAATAAGCTGATTCTGACCCCCGATGCCAGTCATCAATTCGCCTTTGGCGGCGACGACTCGAATTTTCTGGCGGCCATTGGCCTGAATACTATATTTTCCGGTCACTCTGCCGGCACCATCGGCATTAATTCCACGGTCTCTGATAAGCTGAATAATCTCGCCGCCGGGACGATTAATAAATATGGCGAAATATTCAGAGGTGACAACTCCAACGCTTTGCTGGTCTCAAATATTCAAAGAAATGAAGAGGTTAGCTTCAGTGGCGGCACAACTGACACCTTAGATGGTTTCTATAATTCTCTTATTGCTGAAATAGGGCTCAAGAGTAAGAGCATAAATACCGATTTAACCTATAACAAGCAGGTAAATACTCAATTAGAGGCCATTCGGGATTCAACGTCCGGAGTCTCTCTTGATGAGGAAATGGCTAATTTGATGAAATTTCAGCATGCCTATACCGCGGCGGCCAAGCTTATTACGGTTTCGGACGAGATGCTGCAGACCCTATTGAGTACGGTGGGCAGGTAGGAATAAAATGAGAACCACATTAAATACCATATATACCGGAATCCAGAACAATCTTGATCGGATTACCACCAGTATGGCTGATATCAATGAGCAGATATCATCCGGCAGCCAGTTGTCCCGGCTTTCGGACAACCCGGTTAATCTGGTCAGTGCCCTGCGTTTTCGAACTACCGTGGCGGAGTTGAAACAGTTTAAGGGCAATATTACCAGTGGCGGTAATATTATCGGGGCCTCGGAGACCGCCATGACTCAGATGAAGTCTCTCGCTCTGCGGGCCAAGACCCTCGCCATTCAGGCCGTTGACCCGGCTTTGAGCGTCGATAACCGGAAGGCCCTGGCCGCTGAAGTCAAGAACCTCTTTCAACAGGCGGTGCAGCTTGCCAATACTCAGGAAAATGGTAAATTCATTTTTGGCGGTGAGCGTACTAACGGTTATACCGCTCTGGAACCGGCCCCCTTTATCAAGGATAAGGGCGATGGTCATTGGATTAACGGCAACGCCCATGATATGAGCGGCTTGACCTCTACGGTGCTTAATACCGCCCCTGTTGATCTGGCGGCCAATGATCTGCTGATAAACGGTACGGACGTGGGGGCGGTAACCCTGACTCCGGCTGGTAGTTCGGGACTCAATATGCAGGGGGCCGCTAATTTAAAAACCGCCATTGACGGTAATATCTTTGGCGGCACAACTATGAGCTCCAAATTAACCACTTTAGTTACGGCCACTGCCGCTACCACCGATGCCACTGCCGATGGTACGATCTCCTTTGATCTTAATAATCATCATATTTCGGTAACCGTGACTAACGGTACAACCGCCGCGGCCATCAATAATGCCATTGTCAGCGCCGTTGAGGCCGAAAAGGACGTAAGCGGGGTGACAGCCGCGGTCGGTGACGGCACCAATGGTGCGGCTGCTAATGTTCTGATTCTGAAAAATGCCGAGGCCGGGGATGAAAATGCCGTCAGCATTGCTAATTTCAGCGCCGGTACTACCGGAAGCGCCATTAATCTAACTAATGGTTCGCAAGCGGCCGATGCTACTCATAATACCGGCCAGATAACCCTGTCCGGTGACAGTGCCTTCAGTATGACAACCAGCCCCGATCCTCCTGACGACAGCATCCTCAAGCAACTGGGCCTGGACGGCGGTGGTAAGGGTGATTATGACGCGGCTGGTGACGGAAAGCTGGTTTATGGCTATCCCCTGACCAGCGGTGATTTGCGGGTTAATGGGACACTGGTGCCGGCCACGACCGCTGATGGCCTCTCCGATGTTTACGCCGCCTCTTCGGCGGCGGCCAAGGCGGCGGCTATTAATTCGCTGACAACCCAGACCGGGGTCACGGCCAAGGTTGATCCGGCCCATGTCGCGGCCAATGGGGCGGTGAACAGCGGGACGGAAAAGACCCTGCTCACCGGCACGGTAACCAATAACACCATTAATGCCAATGATCTGGCGATTAACGGCACGGTGCTTAATAACGCTATCAACAGCGGGGCAGTGACCAACGGCCTTAATATGGCCAAGGCCTTTAATGCCGGAACTGAAATTAATGCCATCAGCAATACCACCGGGGTCAAGGGGTTGCTTACTACTCTTTACGCCGGATCGGCGGCCACCGCCCCCGGCCCCGAGGCCCTGGATTTTACCCTGAACGGGGTTTCCGTGGCGCTTACCACCGGCGGGGTCAGCCCGGCCGCCACTGCCTCGGATATTGCCTCGGCCATTAACAAGCTGACTGCCCAGACCGGAGTTACAGCTAGTATCGGCAGCGGGGCCAATGGTGGGGCGCTAAACAGCGTGGTTCTGAGCAATACGGAGAGTGGTGACGAAAGTAATATCGTCTTGGCTGGTTTATCCGCCGGAGAAACGACTCTCTCCGGCCTCAGTAATGTCGATCAGGCGGTAGATAATTCCCATAATACCGGCGAGATATCACTGGCTTCAAATGCCGCTTTTACTATTACCAGCCCCACCACTTCGCCTCCTGCCGATACGATTATTCAGGAATTGGGACTCACTTCTCCGAGTAGTGACGGGCAGATAGATTATGGCTCAACGCCGCGTTTTCTCGATACTGGTGATTTGCGAATCAACGGGGTAGATATATTCACCATCCCCACTACGGTGAGCGGCAAGGATTCTACCAACACCCTCCTGACGGCCATTAACGCTCAGACCGCCGCCACCGGGGTTAAGGGTACACGGGGCGCGGACGGCAGCCTGCAGCTTACCGCCGTTGACGGCCGTAATATCCATATCCAGACCTCGGTGCATGGTGAGGATATCACCCGGTTAAATGGTGGTGTTGAGCATAGAGACCGGGTATATTCAGGAACTCTGCAATTACGCTCTGCCCGTAAATTTATTTTGGAGACGGTTGAGCCAACGGTTAATTCAACTGAACCTGGTTTGGGCGCTCTGGGGATGGCCGGCGGTACCTCGGTAAGCGGTGAACCTGGTGATACCAAAGGCGATGGCCGCATTGATGTCTTCAGTATCCACGACCGGGAAGGCAGCGTGCGTTATGCCGGTGATCGGATTGGCAGTCTGAATATTAAGATTGGTAAGACCAACACGATGTTAGTGGGAGATAACGGTAAAACCGGCATTGTAGATACCACTATTTTTACGACCTTAAAAGGCCTGGAAGATTCCCTGGAAGGTAAGAATTTTACCACGGTAACCGGTATTCATGCCGCGGCCTCTACCTCGCAGCTGCTTAACAGTAAGGCCACCGGTCTGGAGCCGGCGTCTCAACTGCCCTCGGAGGATTTGTTCAGCGAGGGGACTTTTACGGTGACGGTTACCGACCATGATTATTATCCGTCCCGTTCGGTACCTTTGACCATTAATGTTGATCCCGCGACTGATTCCTTAGACAGCGTCACTAACCGTATTGACGGTATTCCCCATGTCTCGGCGAGTTGGAATTCCGACGGTAAATTGGTGATAAGTTCCGATGACCCTGATCGATATACCGTCGCCTTAAGTGATGACAGCAGTAACTTTCTTAAAGCGACTGGTGTGGCGGCGGAATTTATGCAGCAGCAAGCCATTGGCCAGGATATGGATAATATAGACAGCCTGATGAGTAAATTAACGGAGCAGATTTCTAACTTCGGGGCGCGGGCCAATCGGATAAATATACAGACCCAGATTTATACGGATATGGAGGTCTCCACCAAGGGTAATCTCTCCGAGGTGCAGGATACGGATATGATTAAGGCGGTGATGGATTTAAAGACCAAGGAGACGGCCTACCAGGCCGCGTTGGCCGCCGCCAGTAAGACCATGCAGCTCAGTCTGGTGGATTTTCTTAAATAGCAGGGGCGGTATTGCCATACGCCCCTGAAACGCTTACAGTTAGGGGGTTATATGAAGTTGGGTGTGGTTAATTGACCGTTTACGTGGGCTGCGGTTCAAAATAATTTATTGCCATGAAAAACAAGAAAACAATCAGTAAGGCACTAAATGTAAAATTTTGAGTAAAGATATAAAGCCAGGGAGGGCTTAAAATGTTGATTCTGACCCGAAAAATAGGCGAAAGTATTGCCATTGGCGATCAGATAAAGGTAAAAGTGTTAGAGATCAAGGGGGGGCAGGCTAAGCTTGGCATTGAGGCCCCGGCGGCGGTGGCCGTCCATCGTGAGGAGATTTTTAACCGCATTATGGAAGAAAATAAAAAGGCTGCCGCCGGAGTCGACCTTGATCTGCAAACCGCGGCTCGTTTACTGGGCAGTAAGGCTGCCCGTAGTCAGGCTGTAAATAAACGCTAAGATTACTGCCGGGGTATTTTTCATGGTAGTTCATTATTATAAAAAACAAGAATATGGAAAACACTGCTGAAGTTATCACAGGCCGGGGTATGTTGATTCACACAAGCCGTTTTGGCGATATTGAAATAGACGAGGACAAAATTATTACCATGACCTCGCCTATTCTGGGCTTCCCCGATGATCGGCAATTTATCTTAATTCCCCATGGCCCGGATTCACCTTTCTGGTGGCTGCAGGCCGTTCAAAATCCGTCTCTGGCCTTTGCGGTTCTGCAGGCGGCCTGCTTAAATATTAGTTATGAACCGGAGATCAGCCGTTTAACCCGTGATGAATTGTCTCTCTCTGGGGATGAGGCACCGGAGATTCTGGTGATCTTGACTATTCCCCCAGGTCGTCCGCAGGAGATGACCGCCAACCTCTTAGGCCCTGTGGTGATTAATATCACTAAAAGGCTGGCTCGTCAGATAGTACTGGATGACAAACATTATAATCCCTGCTGGCCGCTCTCAGACTATAAATAATGCCCTTCTGAAAATCTGACCCCCCATATTGCGGTAATTTTTCAGGCCTGATTTTTGTGTATGGTTCTACGGCTTGAAAAGTTGCGGCCTTCTGGAGTCACTAAGCCCCGCTTCCTTGCCTTCCCTGAAAATGGCCGATCCTCTCATGCCTTGGCCAACTATTCAGTATGGGCAAAAAAATCCCCTAAACTCGCAATTGTAACTGCTCAGCTGCACCCCATCTCGGAGTCTTCGCTTACCTCGTCCGTTTCGCCCTCCTCACGTACAAAAGGTACGCTTCGGAGGGCGAAACGAACGAACCTGGGGCACATCTGAGCAGTTACATGCCTTGAAGGGTAGTTATCCTACAGAGTATGATTTATTGAGCGTTTACATTAAAGCGATTGACAACCGTTTTTAATTTTGGGTAGATTTGTTTAGTTGTAACTCAAAATCAACTGGTTATTCAGCGACGGGTTGCTGTTCGCCGATAGACAGGTTTTTTAATTATTAGTTACAGGGGAGAACCATATGCGTTCCCGAAGTTTGTCGGTGCAGCACAATTGGTGTGGAAAATGCCAGCTCCTTCCTCTGATGGGGATGAAAATAATTGCTGCCGGATTTTTTATCTTGCTGCTGCTTGGGGCTTCAGCAGGCGGCAGTGCGGCGCAAACAAGTCGGCAGCCGTCATCGACACCAGCTCCGCTTGCCGCTCCTCAGGGTGATGACCGGGTGTATGATTATCTTCTTGGTCTTTCCATGGCTGAACTGGCTCGGCTTCCCATTCAATCTTCAGGCCTTTTCCCCATGTCACGCAGTGAGGCGCCCGGTAGTCATTATGTGGTTGACATCGAGCAGCTGCGGCGGATGGGGATTCGTTCCATCGCCGAATATATCGACCGCCAGGTACCGGGGATGTCCACCGCTACTCATGGTAATCAGGGTACCATCATTGGAGTTCGGGGCATGCTCATTGATAACAATTCGAAGACCATCATGCTGCGCGATAACGTCAATATCAATAATCGGCAAATCGTGGGAATAAACGGTTCTGATCTTTCCACCACCCTGTTGGGTGACATTGAGAGGGTGGAAATCTCCACCGGCCCCGGCACTCTGCGCTATGGTTCAGGGGCTATTAACGGTTCCATAAATCTGATCAGCGCCACGGGGAAGAGCCGGGAAGGGCTGCGGGTCTATACCATGGTGGGCAGCGGTGATTTTCGGCAGGTCGAGGGTAGTTATGGCCAAGTGCTCAACGAGCGGTTAAATTATTTTCTCTATGGTGGTTACAGCAAAAATGATGGTGTGCGGCCGCATTACACCCTGCCCATTTCTCAATGGTCTAAGTTAAACGGGGTGAACGGCACGCCTTCCGCCACCTTTCTTGATAATGTCCGGGTCGGTAAGACCGATGGCAACTATAAATTTGCCTTCCGGGCCCAGTTCGGCCGGCCTGATGACCGCCTGCGGGTCGACCTGAAGGGGCTGCTGAGTCATACCTCCAATGTTGGCCCGGTGCTTGGCGAGTATCTGACCAGCAGTGCCGACTGGCGGGAGGAAGTCAAGGCGACTGCCGAGGCCAGGGGCGGCCGTTATTCACCATTTTATGTGCAGGAGTCTGAGAATCTTCTTATCTCTCCAGAGATAAAGCTGCGACTTAACGAGCATAATAACCTTACCCTGATCCCCTACTATCATCGTCTTAAATCACACTCGGTATTCAGCGATTTCTTACTTGATGAGGTGCGGAGGCTTCATATCAGCCTGCCCCCCACCGATGGTAATGACTGTCCGGCCATGAAGTGCAATGAGGATTATTATGCCTATGGTGATGAACTGCATACGGGCCTTACCCTGATCAATAATTACACCGGCCTGCGTAACCAGAAGATTGCCTGGGGGGTAGAGGCCAAATATTTTAAATTCTATACCTATCCCTGGCAATGGCATACGTTTAGTGCCTTTGGCGAGGATCAGGCTCAGATTGGTAAATTCACCCTTCTGGGTGGTCTGCGCTATGATAAGACCTATTATAACCATGATATATCGGCGGTTCCCCCCTTTAACGACGGCCCATATCCGCCCCCTGATGACGCGGAGGCTTATACCAAGCGCCTGGCTCTGGCCTATCAGATAAGCGGGCGGCAGACGGTGAGGCTCTCATATCAGGAGGGCTTTCGCTTTGCCGATTACTGGCCGCTGAAATGGGTGGCGCATCAGAATAAGGCCAACGGCACTAATATTAAACTTAAACCCGAGACCTCCAAGAGTTATGAGTTTAATTATGATATTAACGGACTTGTGAAGTCCGTCAATATTACCAGCGCCCTGTTTTATAACCGCTATAAAGACACTCAGGGCTGGGTGGACAGCGGTTTTACTTATGGTAACAGTCATAAGATAATTACGGCCGTCGGCGGTGAATTAAGCCTGAATTACCGACCGCCGGAGGGCCCTCTTTCCGGCTCTCTTTCGTATAGCTACTCCAAACCGCTTAACTCCTTTGAAGACTCTATCCGGGTGGCCAACCGGGATGATACCTGGACTCGTTACCCTGTCCATATGTTTAAGCTGTATCTCAGCTATGAAGTTCTACCCGGTCTTTTTGCCGGAGCCAACGGGCTCCTGGAGTCGCCCCGCTATGAAAAGGCAAAGGTGACCGATCCGGCAGTGGCCGCTCTTTTCGATAAATGGTCTTTTGTGATGGATGCCAACCTCTGGTATCAGTTTAATAAACATCTCAGGCTGTCGTTCAGTGCCAAAGAACTGCTGCATAAAAATTATAATCAACATCCTGCCTACTTTAACGGTACCCGCCCTCTTGATTCACCCAGGGCTGAGAATCCGCAATATTATCTGTCCCTCTCTTATGACTATTGACATGGCCGCATGATGTTCTGGCGTGACGTAAGTATTAAACATAAACTAACCCTGATTCTGATGCTTACCAGCAGCCTGACGGTGCTGGTTGCCTGCCTGGCCTTTTACGGCCTGGTGGTTAATCATTTTCAGAAGGTCTATAAAAGGGACATGAACAATCTGGCTCTTATTGTCGGCTCCAACTGCAAGGCCGCTCTTATGTTTGATGTTCCGGAGGATGCCGGTGTTGTGCTCGCCACCCTGAAGGGCCGTAAATCAGTTCGGCAGGTGATTCTCTACGATAAGCAGGGGCATGTTTTTGCCAGTTATAAGGCGTCGGCGCTTAAAGGTACTTCAGTAAAAGAAATTTGTTCATTTTCCCGGAAGATTATCCTTGATGACGGCACCTATGTCGGTCGTATCGTTATTGAGGATGACATGCGTGATATGGCCAGAGGGCGGAGGCAGATATTACTTATTCTGCTGCTGGTGGGCGTTGGCTCTTTGTTCTCGGCCTTTTGGCTTTCGGCCATTCTGCGTAATGTTGTTTCGAAACCATTATTGTCTTTAACTGAGATGGTTAAACGGATTGCTGCCGGAGACTTTCAGTTTAAAAAATGTTCCTCTATGCGGGGGCGGGATGAGATGGGGGTTCTCTGTAGCGCCTTTGTGGAGATGAATAAACGGCTGCGTGATTCCCATGAGCGCCTGGAGGAATACAACCGCACCCTGGAAGGCCGGGTAGCGGCTCGTACCGAGGAGCTGCAGAACGCCATGGATGATCTCAGGAAGAGTCAGGCCCAGCTGGTGCAATCCGAGAAAATGGCGGCCCTGGGTCAGCTGGTGGCTGGAGTTGCCCACGATATTAATAATAATATAAGTTTCATTGCCGGTGCCTTACCCAATATTAAGCGGATGACCAATGAACTGGTCGTGGAGATGGCGGAAAATCATAAGGCCTCCCCAGCCTGGCAGATGCATCTTGATATTGTCTCATTATTGGCCAATGCCGAGGAGGGAGTTAGAAGAACAAAGAAAATTGTCCAGGATCTTAACGCCTTTTCCAGATCCAGTCATGGTCAATTAGTTCCGGTTGATATCCACGCCGAGCTTAATAATATCATCAATCTTCTTCGTTACGAGTGCCGGGATAAGGCGGAGATTATCCGGGATTTCGATCCGGATCTGCCTGTTGTTTATTGTCAGCGGGATCATATGGGCCAAGCCTATATGAATATACTCCTTAACGCCATCCAGGCCATTGAAAAACGGGGAACCATCCGGCTCAAGACCTGGCCGGCCGGGGGCAAAGCGTATATCAGCTTTCAGGATAACGGGAGCGGAATTGAACCCGAGGCCTTAGAATACATCTTTGACCCCTTTTTCAGTACTAAGCCCGTGGGCCAGGGTACCGGACTCGGTCTGTCAATTACCTATAATATTGTTAAAAACCATCATGGTAAGATTGAAGTACACTCGGCACCGGGCCGTGGGACAGAGATCGTCATTATCCTGCCGGTGGAGCCGTGTAAAAAGGCTGATGAGGAAGACGGCGGTGTGGGGGGTATGGAATGAAGATGAGGCTTCATTTAAGGATGGCGCTTGTTATCCTGGCTCTGATTGCCTCCTCTATGGTTGTTTCATCGGCGGCTGCCGGCGGCGGAGAACCGGTGATTAAACAGGTTCAGGTCAAGGCCGTCTATCTCTATAACTTTTTACATTTTGTCACCTGGCCGGATCAGGAAGAGAAAGAAGAAAAGGTCGTAAAGGTGATTGGTGTTCTCGGCGACCAGGAGCTGGGCCGCAGTCTTACTGAATTGGCGAGGCGTCTGCGGCAGAGAGGAAGAACGACTATCAAGGTAATCCTTTATAACTCTTATCGGCCTGATCTTGATTTCTCGGCTTGTCATATTCTTTTTATTGGCCGCTCTCAGGCCGATAATTTCAAGATGATTGTCGCGCGGCTCAAGGGGCGGCCTATTTTGACGGTGGCTGATGTTAGGCACTTTCTAAGCGCGGGCGGTATGATTGAGTTGGTGAAAATGGAGGGCCGTATCCGTTATCAGGTGAATTTAAGTGCCGCCAGGACGGCCGGTCTGCGTTTAAGCTCTCAACTGCTGGAATCCGCCCTTACGGTTATTAAGCCCATGCCAAAGGAAGATTAAGGCCAGCCCCAGGCATAGAAGAATTATAGTCTCCGGCTCCGGGACGGGCAGGGTGGTGAGGGAGGTAATTTTGGCCACGGCTTCATCTTTGTACTCTGGGGAGCGAGAGAGTGTGAATGACATTGTAGACATCAGCCGTAATGGGTCTAAGTTACTGGGCAAACTGTCGTCATTATTAAAGAGATTCTTATTGGTCTCGTCTTTTAAAAGAAATGATCCTGTTGTGTCTTGCGGCAGAGAGGCCATCGATGTGACTTTGCCCTGGCCGTCTGACTGGGTGCTAAACCAGAGCTGGAATTGATCGAAACCCAGACTATTCTTGTTACCATTATAGTTGGCATAGATGGCGATACGGGCTTTTTGGATTTGAATATGGGCCGCATTGGTGGTGAAAGAAAGATTTATAATTTTATCATTGCCGTAATAATAGGCTCGTTTGGCGATTGAATCTTTATCGGTAATGGTGGTATCATAATAAATGCTGCCGGTAACCGGCTGATCGACACCGCCGGTAAGGTTTGTAAAAGCCGGATCGACACTTGTCCAGGAACCACTGAATTGAAAACCAATTATATCCGCCCTGGCAGAATTTAGGCTTCCGCCCCATAGACACGATTCCACGACCAGAAATATCAGTATCCACCTCATATTATCCCCCCGTTTTGATTTTTCTTAAAATTAACATATAAAAGAATTGAGCGCAAAAAAAAGAGCGGTCGGAATTGATGATTCCGCCACTCTTTTTTACAGCCTAATATATAACTGGTATATTTAAAGCTACTGGAGGCTTAATTATCACCTCCTGCAGCCGGTTTATCTGTACCGTCCTGTTTTGGCATGCCGGCTTTGTTCATCATTGTGCCGTTTTTCTGCATTGGCATGTCGTCTTTGTTCATCATTGTGCCGTCCTTCTGCATTGGCATATCGTCCTTATTTTTCATCTTGCCTTTTTGGTTCATGGGCATGTCATCCTTGTTCATCATGCCGCCCATTGCAGTATTCCCGGCGCTGGCAGATGATTTCCCACAGCCACTTGCTCCCATTGCAGCGCTCCCGGCGCTGGATGATGATTTACCTCAACCGCTTGCTCCGGCAGTGGTAACGGTTCCCAGCCCGATTCCGGTAAGGGATAATAAGCCGGCAATGCCGACTCCGGCCAGCAAATTTTTAAGTTCATTGCTTTTCATCATTTCCTCCTTTTAATTTATAAGCAAAAGTGTACTGATAATTATTATTATATCCGTTATATCCATGGAGCTGTCAAGCAAAAAAAGGACAGGCGTACTTTTTTTATTATCAATTTTATGATAGAGTATAATACTGATTAAAAGAGGGTGAAAAAACATGGGAAAGGCACAGCGCCGGGCGGAGCGTTATAATAAAAATATAACCATTGATCTTATTCTGCGGGATGAGAGCCGGGATATGCGTTTGGCCGGGCCGGTGCCCTGCTTTGTGGTTGATCTCTCTTCCTATGGCTTAGGGCTTATACTGAATCAGGTTCATTTTCAGGGGCATCATTTTTTCTATGAGCCGCAGGATAACCCCGACAATCAATTGTACATTGAGCGAGAGGGTAAAAAGGATGGTGAGGCGCTGTCGATTCCAGTGCGGCCGGTTTGGTTTAATCTTGATGATGACGAGGAGCTGCGCTGCTTTCATATGGGGGTTGAATTTCAGGCCCCGCCCAATGATGAGAGAATTACACTTTTGAAGCGTATTGCCGCCGGGAAAATGGGTGAGGAGGGGGGATGGTTTAACAGGCTCCTGCTAAAACTGTGGACGTGAGGTGTCTGGCGGGGAGCCCCGCTTTCCCTCTGCGGCAGTAAAGACAAAGACCGCCTCTTTTTTATAAAAAAGAGGCGGTCTTTTTTTGTTCATCATTTTTCAAAACTGAAAGCAGCTCTGTTCAGGATTTAATAGACATCTAAGTATTCATCTAATTCCCAATCTGTTACCGCTATGCGGTAGCGATCCCACTCAGCATCTTTGCTCTCTAAATATTTCTTGAAGATGTGCTCACCAAGGGTTGTTTTGGCAAGGGGGCTCTGGCGCAGAACATCTAAGGCCTCGTTTAATGAGGCGGGCATGGAGGCAATACCGGCGGCGTCTTTTTCAGCGGCGGTCATGTGGAAAATATTTATGTCCGTCGATTTGGGGGGTGTTAATTTATTTTTAATGCCGTCGAGGCCGGAATTCAGCATCATGGCAAAGGCGAGATAGGGGTTACAGGTGGGATCCGGGCAGCGAACCTCGACTCTGGTACCCAGGCCGCGGGAGGCCGGAATACGGCACAGAGCGCTGCGGTTAGAGGCTGACCAGGCGACGTAGACCGGGGCCTCATAGCCGGGGACTAAACGTTTATAGGAGTTTACCGTCGGGTTGGTAACCGCGGCAAAATCACGGGCGTTTTTGATAATTCCGGCGATGTACTGATAGGCGACTTCACTGAGTTGCAGGGAGTCACTCTCGTCGGCAAAGGCATTACTGCCGTCAAGATTGAATAATGACTGGTTGGTGTGCATGCCGGAACCATTAATACCGAAGATGGGTTTAGGCATAAAGGTGGCGGCCAGGCCGTGTTTCTTGGCAATGGCCTTTACCGCCCAGCGGAAGGTCAGGGTGTTGTCGGCGCAGGCCAGGGCATCGGCGTATTTGAAGTTGATCTCGTGCTGACCCTCGGCGACCTCGTGGTGCGAGGCCTCAATCTCAAAGCCCATGGACTCCAGGGTTTCGATAATCTCCCGGCGGCAGTCATTGCCGGAATCATCCGGGTCAAGGCTGAAATAACCGGCCCGGTCGTTGGTGATGGTGGTACTGCTGCCGTCATGATCTCTCTCAAAGAGGAAGAATTCCGCCTCGGTGCCTACATTCATGGTGAAACCCATCTCACGGGCCTCGGCCATGACGCGTTTCAGGTTGCAGCGTGGGCAGCCGCTGAAGGGGGTGCCGTCGGCGTTATGGACATCACAGATGAGGCGGGCGGCGGCAATGCCGTCCTGGTTGCGCCAGGGCAGGATAACGAAGGTATCATAATCCGGCACCAGATACATATCGGATTCCTCAATATCGGCAAAGCCGCTGATTGAGGAGCCGTCAAACATGATTTTGCCGTCCAAGGCCTTTTCCAACTGGCTGCGGGGAATGGCAATATTCTTCATAAAGCCGTTAATGTCGCAGAACTGCAATCTGAAAAAGTTGATATTCTTTTCTTCGACAATCTTTAAAATCTCGTCTCTGGTCATCATTTAGCTCCTTGTTGTGATTAATTATTAGTAACTGTTCAGCGAAATGCCTGTTGGTGGACAATGGCAACTGTACCCAAAAATTCATACCCTAAAAAAAGAAAAAAATCAGCCGTTATTCTCCCAATGAGGCCACAAAATGATATTTTTTTGCTTTTCAGGCTGCCCTGTAAAATATCTTAACGTTTGCAAGTTTGGTGCCAAACATTGGCGCGGTCCTGTTGCTCCTGCTCTCACTGCTTGTTAGGGAATATTCCATGGCCGGAGGCAAATGAACTATTGTGGAATATATTACAAAAAAGGATGAAAAAAAGTGATAAATTACGAAAATGGTAAAAGGTGGGAAGTGTTCATGATAAGTTGAATTGCGCCTTTTATCTGTACGTGTTATATTTTTTGCTGATGTTGGAAAGTAATAATAAGCACTGATATTTTTATATTTATAATATGTATGCCGGACAGCAAGCCGGTCAAGGAGGATGCCATGGAATACTCTCCTGAAGTGGAAGAAATGGTCTGTGTGGCCAAGGGAGCCCAGAACGGTCCAGCGCCCATTCCCGAGG